>JADWMI010000072.1 GCA_015767395.1 Bacteroidota bacterium
TTTGGCAAATAAAAAAGCCTTTAGAATAATTTCTAAAGGCTTTTTATACAATTTATATTTTCTTAGTATCTGTAATATTCAGGCTTAAATGGCCCTTCAACCGTAACACCAATATACTCAGCTTGATCTTCACGTAATGTTTCTAATTCAACACCTATTTTAGCTAAATGCAAACGTGCCACTTTTTCATCTAAAATTTTTGGTAACATATACACTTCATTTTTATAAGCATCTCTGTTATTCCACAATTCTAATTGCGCCAATGTTTGGTTTGTAAATGAATTACTCATTACAAAACTTGGGTGACCAGTTGCACAACCTAAGTTTACCAAACGACCTTCAGCCAATACAATAATTTCATTATCCCCAATGGTATATTTATCAACTTGAGGTTTGATTTCAACTTTAGATGAACCGTATTTTCCGTTCAACCAAGCCATATCAATTTCATTGTCAAAATGTCCAATATTACAAACTATGGTTTTGTCTTTCATAGCTTCAAAGTGTTTCCCTTGAACAATATCTTTATTTCCAGTAGTTGTAATAATAATATCAGCATTTCCAACAACAGTTTCCAATCTTTTAACTTCAAAACCATCCATTGCCGCTTGTAAAGCACAAATTGGATCAATTTCAGTAACCGTAACAATAGAACCTGCTCCTTTAAAGGAGGCTGCTGACCCTTTACCTACATCACCATAACCACAAACTACTACTCTTTTTCCAGCTAACATTAAATCAGTAGCTCTACGGATTGCATCCACAGCACTTTCTCTACATCCGTATTTATTATCGAATTTAGATTTGGTTACAGAATCGTTTACATTAATTGCTGGCATAGGTAAAGTTCCTGCTTTTACTCTATCGTATAAACGGTGAACTCCTGTTGTAGTTTCTTCACTTAAACCATTAATTCCTGCAGCCAATTCAGGATATTTATCTAATACCATATTAGTTAAATCGCCACCGTCATCTAAAATAAGATTCAATGGTTTTTTATCTTCTCCAAAAAATAAGGTTTGCTCAATACACCAGTCAAATTCTTCTTCATTTAAACCTTTCCAAGCATATACTGAAACGCCTGCAGCAGCAATTGCAGCAGCAGCCTGATCTTGTGTTGAGAATATATTACAAGAACTCCAAGTAACCTCAGCACCTAAATCAACCAATGTTTCAATTAAAACAGCTGTTTGAATAGTCATATGTAAACAACCTGCGATTCTTGCTCCAGCCAAAGGATTTTGCCCTTTAAACTCTTCTCTTAAACTCATTAACCCTGGCATTTCTGCTTCAGCCAATTGAATTTCTTTACGTCCCCAATCTGCAAGATTGATATCTTTTACCTTATATTTAACGTATGTTGATGTTTCTGTACTCATATTTATTAAATTTGTTTTTTAATTAAAACAATTCGTTCATATTGTTCTAAGATTTTGCAAAAGTACAAAATACATTTGAGATACTAAATGCCTTTATATAAAACCATTAAACCAAATAACCATACAACCGTTTATGTATGGAAAATTGAAGAATCTTTTGAAGATTTATCTGAAAACATGCCGCTAACTGATAGTAGTGAAAACCGAATTCAATCTATGAAATCGGAATTACACCGACGTGGTTTTTTAAGTGTGAGACATTTGTTAAAAGAAGCAGGTTATTCCGATTTTGATTTATATTACAATGCTAACGGAAAACCACATTTGACCGACAAGAAACACATTTCAATCACACATTCGTTTACCTTTTCAGCCATTGCCATTAGCGCCAAGGAAGTTGGTATTGATGTTGAAAAAAACAGAGAGAAAATTAAAATTATTCAACACAAATTTGTGAATTTTGAAAAAGGATTTATTCACCAAGATGATGACTATATTCAACAATTAACCGTAATCTGGGGAGCGAAAGAATCATTATTTAAAATTTATCCACATGGCGGATTAACCTTTAAAAATGATATTGATATCAATCCATTTCAAATGGCTGACAGAAAAACTACTGGCTTTATAAAAATAAAAAATTGGAATAAACAATATGAAATCGGGTTTGAACAACTAGATGGATTTACGCTGGTATATGCATTAGACCCTTCAAAAAATGACTAATTCTATTTTAGGCAACATACAAACGGCTTCAAAAAAAGACGAAAAATTATTGGCTATTTTATTAGATCCTGATAAAAATTCAATTGATGAAATTCCATCTATTTCAAAAAGAATAGAAAAGTTAGGAGCAAATTTTATTTTTGTTGGAGGAAGTGTTGTCGAAAATGGAGCGACTGAACTATTTGTGAAAAAGCTTAAAGAAAACACCCAAATTCCTATAGTGCTTTTCCCTGGAGATTATTCGCAAGTCACAAATAATGCGGATGCTTTATTGTTTTTATCATTACTTTCAGGTCGAAATCCTGAATATTTAATTGAACAACAAATTAAATCGGTTCCTTTTTTGAAAAACTCAACCTTAGAAATTATTCCAACAGGTTATATTTTAATTGATGGCGGAACCAACTCGTCTGTATTAAAAGTGAGTAAAACAACTCCTATTCCACAAGAAAATATTGAATTGGCTGTTTCAACCGCAATTGCAGGCATGTACAAAGGAAAACAACTCATATATTTAGAAGCTGGTAGTGGAGCCAAAAAAGTAGTGAACCCTGCGCTAATTTCAGAAGTGAAAAAAAATATAACTATCCCATTGATAGTTGGCGGTGGAATACGATCAAAAGAACAATTAAACAACGCTTATAATAGCGGTGCAGATTTGGTAGTTATTGGTACTGCCTTTGAAAACAAACTAGATTTATGAATGAATTAATTGAATCGCTTTTTGGGCAATATAGTACCTACGACCCTGCTGAAGTCTATCTTGAAATAATTGCAATTATTTTTGGATTTCTTTCAGTTTGGTACGCTAAAAATAATAAAATTTGGGTATATCCTACGGGCCTAGTTAGTACCAGTATTTTTGTGTACTTACTATTTAAATGGGAATTATTGGGCGATATGATGATCAACGCCTATTATTTTATCATGAGTATTTATGGTTGGTATATTTGGACTCGGAAAGTAGATGCTACGCACAATACACCTATTACAAGAACTACAAAAAAAGAAAAAATAACATCCGTAATTATATTTATTTCCACCTTGTTATTTGTATTTATCGTTTATAAAAGTTTCGACAAATGGAATGGTTGGGTTGCTTATGTTGACACCATTACTACTGCTATATTTTTTGTTGGAATGTGGCTAATGGCTCGCAAAAAAATTGAAAATTGGATCTATTGGATTATTGGCGATATTATTTCTGTTCCACTGTATTTTTATAAAGGATTTACATTTACTAGTTTTCAATATCTTATATTTACAGTAATCGCCATTTTTGGTTATTTAGAATGGAAGAAACTCTTAAACAAAGAAACGCAAATATAGTACGAGTCGTTTTGTTTGGTCCTGAAAGCACAGGGAAAACAACATTATCTCGGCATTTAGCGCGCCATTACAATACCGTATGGGTGCGCGAATATGCACGTGAATATTTACAAGAGAAATGGAACAATCAACGTAAAACTTGTGAAAATTCTGATTTACTTCCCATTGCTATTGGTCAAATAAAATTAGAGAATGAATTGGCAAAAAAAGCCGATCGCGTTTTAATTTGTGACACAGATTTATTAGAAACAAAAGTATATTCTGAAAAGTTTTATGGAGGGTTTGTAGATCCTGATTTAGAAGAATCCGCCATTGCAAATCAATATGATTTGTACTTGCTAACTTATATTGACACCCCTTGGGAAAAAGATGATTTAAGAGACAGACCTCAACAACGATTAGAAATGTTCAACGCTTTTGAAAACGCTTTAATAAAATACAATCGCCCTTATGTTTTATTGAAAGGAGATAAAAAAACCAGGTTGGAAACGGCTGTCAAAGCAATTGATGAAATTTTAGATTCATTACCTGATTTACAAAGTTTTTCTGTTTAATGAATGCTGAAAACCTAATAAAAGAGTTGAAGTTTAAAGCCGTTAGAAGTAGCGGCGCTGGCGGACAACACGTAAATAAAGTCTCTTCAAAAGTTGAGTTGTTTTTTGACCTTCAAAATTCTATAGAACTATCTTCAGAAGAAAAAGAAATATTACTAAAAAACTTACGTCCTAAACTTACAAAAGAAGGTGTTTTACTTTTGAATTGTGATGAAAGCAGAAGTCAGCATAAAAATAAAGGGATTGTAATTGAACGTTTTCTTCAAATTATTATCAACGGATTAAAAGTTCCTAAAAAACGAAAAGCCACAAAACCTAGTAAATCAAGCATTCAAAAACGTTTGGACAAAAAGAAAAAAACTGCCTTTAAAAAGGCTTTCCGAAGAAAGCCTGAATTATAATGTTCTTTTAAGATATTTCTAAATCTTTTAATAAGTTTTCTGCTGAATCTGTAGTTTTTTTGTAGTGTTTCAGTCCAAATTTTGAAATTACTAATAAAAATACAACCATAAAAGGAATATAAAAATACCACAATTTATTCTCTAAAAACAAGTCCTTATTACTCAGTAATTTTCCAAAAACAGGTAAAATAGCTACTATAAACACAAAATTCAAATAAAAGCCTAAACGTTGTATCAACCAAAACTGTTTCTTACTTTTTACAAAATCCATTAACGTTTGCTCTATTGTTTTATCGGCAATTGTTACTTGCTGCATTTTTCTTATTGAACCAATAGATTTTAATGGCAATAAAATTAAATATACTACAGCAAAAACACCACAAACCACCAAATACCAAGTATCCAATTTATTAAAATTGATTGAGATATAAATAGCGCCCAGCACACAAATTACTGCACCTATAGTTTCAGGAATTGAAATTGACTTTAACTTGTTGTTGTATTTTTCCTGTGTCATATCTATAATTAATTTATCGGTTAATAGTTGTTGTTTTTCTAATTCTTTTGACATTTCCTGCCATTCGTTTCTCATTTCTTCTAATTCCATCATTCACTTATTTTTTAATTTGAGATTTCAGTTTTTGCTTAATCCTATTTAAGCGAGTTCCAACATTGCTCACTGTAAAACCTGTAATCACAGCAATTTCCTCATAGTTTTTCCCTTCTAAATACAATAAAACAACTCCTTTCTCAATGGTGTTCAATTGTTTTATGTGTTTATACAAAAGCTGAATTCGTTCATCCATTAGTGTATCAATATGTTCAATTTTATTTAGTAATACTGAATCAATTGGCACCCTGCTTCCTTTCTTTTTTTCTTTTTTTAAATGTGTTATCGATGTGTTTAACGCTATTCTATACATCCAAGTACTTACTTTGGCATCTCCCCGAAATGAATCAAATGATTTCCATAATTGATATACAATTTCCTGATATAAATCTTTTTGATCTTCTTCATTAAAAGCATACACTAAGGCTATTTTAAAAACAATCCCCTCGTTTTCTTTAATCAACTTTACAAAATGTTGTTGTTTTTGCATCTAAAAAATTTAATTACATCTTATTAGTATAGAAATCATCTAATAAATCACAAATTAATTTAATTATTTTAAAAAAATACGTCAATTCAAAATTATTAAGTAGTTTTGTCGCATCTCAAAAGGGGTGCCGATAACGGCTGAGATCAAACCCATTGAACCTGAACAGGTAATGCTGTTAAGGGACGTTCAGACAGAAAGTTTCTGTTAGGGCAATTTGTAATTTTGTCAAATCATCGATTTAATTACCTCTTTTTATATCGTTTTATTTATTAAAAATGAAACCATATTTAAAACAACCATTTAACAAAGTGAAGTTATTAGTCGCTTTTTTATTCATTGCATTTTCAATCAATGCAAACGCACAAAAACAATTTACACTATCAGGAAAAGTTATGGAAGGTGTTAATCCACTTCCAGGGGCTTCAGTAGTTCTTAAAGGAACTGCAAAAGGTGCAACTACAGACGCTGATGGAAATTTTTCATTCCAATTAAAAAAAGGCATTTACACTTTACAAGTAAGTTTAATTAGCCAACCTAAAGAAGTACAAGTAAACCTAAACAAGGATGTTTCAATTATCATTGATCTTTCTGACAGTTTTGAGACTTTAGACGAAGTGTTGGTATCGGCTGTTCGTGTTAAAGAAGGTGCGCCTGTTACCTTTAGCAATGTTACAAAAGAAGAAATTAAAGACCGTAATTTAGGTCAAGACATTCCTGTTTTGTTAAATTATTTACCTTCTGTTGTTACTACTTCTGATGCCGGTGCGGGTGTTGGTTATACAGGAATTAGAGTTCGTGGTAGTGATGCAACTCGTGTAAATGTAACTATCAACGGTATTCCTTATAACGACGCTGAAAGTCAGGGTACTTTTTGGGTAAATATGCCGGATTTTGCTTCTTCAACTGAAAGCTTACAGCTACAACGTGGTGTTGGAACTTCCACCAATGGTTCTGGTGCTTTTGGAGCAAGCCTAAACTTATTAACCGATGCTGTTTCGGAAGAAGCTTTTGGGGAATTAAGTGCTTCTGTAGGATCATTCAACACTACAAAAATTACAGGAAAATTTAGTACAGGATTAATCAATGAACATCTTGAATTCTCAGGAAGATTGTCTAAAATTGATTCTGACGGCTATATAGACAGAGCATATTCTGACTTAACATCTTACTTTTTACAAGGTGCTTATGTTGATGACAATACCTTAATTAAAGCCATTACTTTTGGAGGTCACGAAAAAACATACCAAGCCTGGTATGGTGTAACCAAAGAAGAAATGTTAGCATATGGTAGAACTTACAATCCGTACACGTACGATAATGAAGTTGACAATTACAATCAGAATCATTATCAATTGCATTGGAATGAAACCATTTCAGAAAACTGGTCAACTAACCTAGCCTTTAATTACACCAAAGGAAAAGGGTATTTTGAACAATTTAAGGACGAAGAGTCTTTTGAAGATTACGACTTAGATCCAATTGTTATTGGAGGTGAAATTATTGATGAAACCGATTTGATAAGAAGACGTTGGTTAGACAATGATTTTTATGTTTTCAATGCCAATGCAACTTATAAAAATGACAATTATAGTTTAATTTTTGGCGGATCGTACAGCAACTATTCTGGAGATCATTACGGTGAAATTATTTGGGCTGAATATGCAAGTAATTCAGAAATAAGAGATCGTTATTATGAAAGTGAGAGCAGTAAAGCAGATTCAAATATATTTGCGAAATTAGATTATAAATTCAATGAAACTTGGTCTTTATTTGTTGATTTGCAAGGGCGTTTTGTATCGTTTGAAACCAACGGATTAACATCTGATCGTATTCCTATAAATGTTGATGAAAATTACGAATTCTTCAACCCTAAAGCTGGTATTACTTATCAAGTTAATGATTTTAACAGTATGTATTTCTCTTATGCAAAAGCCAACAGAGAACCGAATAGAAATGATTATGAAAACGGTATTTCAAATCCTGAAAAGTTAAACGACTTTGAACTGGGATGGCGTATTAACAAAGAAACTTTTAAAATAAACACCAATGTTTATTATATGTTGTACAAAGATCAATTGGTGTTAACGGGAGCTATTGATGATGTTGGGGCACCAATAAGATCTACCAGTGGAAAAAGTTACCGTTTAGGATTGGAAGTTGATGCTTTCGTAAAAATTTCTAATAAATTTAATATTCAACCTAACATTGCTCTAAGCAGTAATAAAAATGTTGATTTTTCAACTTCTTGGGATGGCGAATTGGTAGATTTAGGAAATACAGACATTGCTTATTCTCCTAATTTTATTGCAGGTAGTAATTTTGCATATCAGCCTATCCCTAAAATAAAATTAGCATTATTGTCTAAATTTGTTGGAGAACAATTTATGGGAAATATTGACAATGAAAACTCAAAATTAGACAGTTATTTTATAAATGATTTTAATGTTTCTTATGAAATTACACCGAATAAAATTGCAGAATCGATTCGCTTTGACTTGTTAGTGAACAATCTATTTGATGTTGACTATATTTCAAACGGTTACTATTACACCTACGATGATAATTGGTCTTCACCAGATGAAATCACTACTTACGACGGTGCAGGATATTACCCACAGGCCGGCATTAACTTTTTACTAGGAGCTACTGTAAGGTTTTAATTTTTAGATAATAAAAAATAGGTAGGTGTATTTAAATACACCTACCTATTTTTATTTAAATAATGTAAAGACCATTATTTAGCCTCATATGTATTTGTTTTAAAAATTGAATACAACGGACAAAAACCGGAAATTGAAGTTACTAAGAAAATTGCCGCCACCACATACAACAGCGCTTGAATCCATAATGTTTCAAAAGTTGTTGAATAGGCAAAATATCCAATCGCTATAGCCAATATTATTCTAATAATTCTATCTGTACTACCAACATTTTTTTTCATACTCGTGGTTTTAGAATTTTTTCTTTAAGAATCTGAAGTCATTCTTCCAGTGGCGCAACTCACAAAAGATTTTGCTTTGTGAACAACCGTATTTGAATCACCAACTTCTGGATAACCCATGCTCGAAAGTTTCTGTTTAACTTTTGAAATAATTAACCCATTAGAAGTATTTACAGTCACTTTTGAAGTCTCTAAATCAACTGAAACGGTATTAATTCCGTCAATTGTTAAAATTCCTTTTTTAATTGAATTGGCACATCCACCACATTTCAAATTTAATATTTCTATTGTTGTCATTATTTTTTATTTAATATGTCGAATTCTTAGTCTTAAAATTACACTATTTAATCGTTAAATGCAATACTCCAAATTCCTCGTAAATCGCCTTCAGCATATCCATTTGCGATATCAAAAGGATAAAGTACTTTAATAATCGAATCGGTTTTAACTGACATTGTTTCATTTAATTTTCCGTGACAAACCAAACAATTGGCTTTCATTATTATAGGCGCATAAAAATGTTTGCCATTTAATGAATCAAGTTCAACAATAGGCTTTAAATCTTTATTTTCAGAAAGTAATTGTTTGTAGTTAATAATGATGTCAATTTCTCTCTCTGTTGGTTCATTTTCACAACTTCGTAATTTATCTGAAGTTCTTTTTACAACAACATTATATTTAGTTGAAATTCTGGAAGTTAAAGGAGCCGCTCGCTGATTACAAAAAGGAATGGCCTGTGCCGGTCCTCCTGCTTTCATTTGAACCATCAATTCACTGCTTAACGCTTTAAATGTTGCTTCTGCTACTGCTTTTCCTTTTAGTGTATATTCTTGCTTTTCTTTTTTAGAAAATTCAGCATTACATGACAATACACTTACTAAAACTACCAAAAATAAAACCTTCTCAAACATTATTATTTAATTATTTCTTGATTATTTTTTACCCAATTCACAACACCACCTTGTAAATCGTACACTTCAACAAATCCCTTATCTGCTACTTTTTTACTGGCAGAATTAGATCTCCCTCCTGATTTACAATATAAAAAGATCGGTTCGTTTTTATCAAATTTAGAAATTTGTTCTAAAAAAGTTTTATCGAAAAAATTGATGTTTACAGCGCCTTCTATATGACCTTCAGCAAATTCTTGAGGCGTTCTAACATCTACAATAATTTGACCAACAGATTTCTCTTTAAAATCAGCGGGCGTAATAACATTTATCTCCCCAAATTGAGTTGCTGTTTTTGAAGGTTTTTTATTGTTGCAACCGAAAGCTGCCATAACAACAAACATCAGAAGTGTAAATTTGAATACTGTTTTCATTTATTTGTTTTTGATTTTTATGCAAATGTAAATTTACATTTAAAT
>JADWMI010000073.1:0-3981 GCA_015767395.1 Bacteroidota bacterium
TTAATTGAAAACAAACCCGATACGCGCGTATTTTCAATGACAATTTAAAAAAGAAAATTTATATTAAAAGAGATCGTCTAAAAAGATAGTATCTGAAAATGGTTGTAAAAAAATAGGTAGGGTTTAAAACCTACCTATTTTTTTTAAATTTTATTAGCTTTAATTTATTTTCTAATCAAAAGAAGCGTAAAACCATTTATGATTGAAGTGATGGGTACGATTAAAAAAGTGATTTATAAATTTTTAATGTAATTAATTACCATCCATTGATCTTCTTTATCGGTTATTTTTTTATTAAAACTTGGCATATCATCTCTTCCAATATATGTTTTGTAATATAAAGAACCGTCCGTTTGTTTTTTAAAATCGGCGCTCGTTAAATCTGGCATTTTGGTGTCGACGCTTTCTGCTTTTGTTCCATCTCCTAATCCCTTTTTACCATGACATGATTTGCAATGTTTAGAATATAGTATACGTCCAATATTTTCGCTATCAGATTTGTCTAAATACGGGTTTTTCATTTTTTTATATTTTGCTGGAACTTCCCAAGGTTCTTGAGACATTTCATTTGAGTTTAATGAAAGTAGTGTAATACTTCCAATGAATATTGCACTTATTATTAACAATTGTTTTTTCATAATTAGATATTTAGGTTAAGATTCATTTAAGATTTTAAAGGTTTTATTTTGCTTATTTTATACAGTTTAAAAATAATGTGAAAAATGATATACCATATTGCGATTATCATAAGACTTACACTGGTAATTAAACTAACCGGGGCATTCGCAGCACTTGCCCACAATGATCGTTTTTCTTCGGCTTTATCTACCAAAACTGGAATTCCCCAATTTTTTATGGTTTCTAAAGCAAGGTCATTATATAAGTCAGATTCTGTAATTTTTACAACTATTGTTACGTTACCTTCAGCATCACCCGGTAAATCATTAGGGAATTCAATTTCCAAAACTCCACTTTCATCAGTTTCATTAAATCCATCACCTAGAGGTAATAAGCTAAATGTTCTTTGAACATAAAAATATAACTCGAGTTCTTCAATAGGTAAGCTCGTTTGATCAATAACTGTTGCTATGATGGTTTTAATATCATTCTCTTCAGAGAAAGAAAGTGAAACTATAGCATCTTCCATTTCGTCCTGGCTGTACATTATTGATGCATTGAAAAAAAGTAAACTTATAAGGAAAACGATTTTCAAGAATTGAATATAGATATGTTTTTTAATCTTCATTTTTCAAAATATTAGATTCAACAATAGTTTTAGAAACAAGTTCATCTTCTTGAACAGGTATTACAGGAAATAATTTGATAAGTACTGTTATTATTAGTAATAAGCTGGCAAAAGAAGCTAGTGTTATAGCCCATTCTTCCCAAGTTGGATTATAGTGTAAATATGATTCATCAACGCCCTGAATAGGTAAATATGGATGTTGCAGCGAAGGGATTACTATTAAAAAACGTTTGAACCAAGCTCCTAGAATTACAAACATTGAAATTATAACTATTGGTAATGGTTTACGCATTCTTTTGAATACTAAAAAAATGATTGGAAAAATAAGCCCGCCTAGCTGAACAAACCAATACATTAGGGCATATTTTCCTGTAAATAACTCTGTAATATGCTCACCTTCAACCCCTACCATTTTAAAAGCAGGGCCGAGATATTCGTTTATATTAAAGTAGAGATATACGAGAGACAGTAGTACTAAAAGTTTACCCATGTTATCGAAATGACTTTCTGTAATATAAGATTTTAGTTTTAATTGAATTCTGATAATATACATTGCAAAAATAATTACAGCTGCACCTGCCATAAAGGCTCCCGAAACAAAATAAGGTCCTAAGTTGGTACTATCCCATCCTGGACGCCAAGTTGTTGCAAATAGCCAAGAAGTTACAGTGTGTATTGCAAATGCTACTGGAAGTACTGCAACCCATAAAATTTTACTAAATTTATTAAGGATTGCAATTTGTTTGGGATGATTGGTCCAATTGATAGCTAAAATTCTATATAGCCTTTTTTTCCAATTAGGAACCTCTGTTAAACGATCTCGACAAAGAGCAATGTCAGGAAGAATAGAAATATATAATAATATGACACTTATAACTAAATAAGTAGATATAATAATTACATCCCAAATAATCGGTGATTGAATTCTAAAATGTGTAATTACATAAAAAAAACGGTCTGGACGCCCCATATCAATTATAATAATCACACTGGCACAAATAATCGCGCCGATTGCGATAATTTCAGAAACTCTAATAAGAGGCTTGGCCCACTCATTTTTATTCAATTTTAATATAGAGCTAAATAATGAACCAACTAGACTGATTGCAACGAAAAAAACAAAATTAGAAATATAAATACCCCAAGAAGTATAGTCTCTCATAGCAGTTACTATTAGACCATATCTTATTTGGCGATAATAGGCATAGGATCCAAATAAAATTACTAGGAATAAAAATGCTATCCATAATTTATATTTTAATGAAGTTGAAATTAAGTGGCTGAGGATATCTTTTTCTCTAGTTGTTTTAAATGTTTGCTGTTTGGCGTTTTGATTTTTCATGATTCGCTTTGTTCTTGAGTTTCTCTTTCAAAAGGAAATAATCTATCAACAGGGGGAAGATAATAAACACGTGGTTTGGTTCCTAACTCTTCCATATAACGATAGCCAGCTTTTTCTTTTAATATTGTAGACAATCGTACTGTTTCATCTCCATTAGTAACAGTATCATCGAGTTCATTCCCAAAGTAAAGCACTCCATTAGGACATGCAGGGATACAGTGTGGTAACTTACCTTTACGAAGCATATCAGGACAAAAATCACATTTAGAAACTGTTCCTATTTTGTTTGGAACACTTGTTTCTGGTGAATAATCTGTATCTTTATTTTCATTTGGAGGAGCTCCCCAATTAAAAACTCTTGCAGAATAAGGACAGGCAGCCATGCAGAATCTACACCCAATACAGCGTTCATTATCTATAAGGACAATACCGTCGGTACGTTTATAGGTTGCACCTACTGGACAAACTTTTACACAAGGAGGATTATCACAATGAAAACATTTTTTAGGCATCCAATAAGGAGCTGATTTTTCGTTGTCTTTCATTTCTAACACCTTAATATAAGGTCTGTCAGGTGTTAAATTATGGTGTTTGTCACAAGCATTAATGCACTTTTTTGCATTTTTGCATTTACCTAAATCTACTACCATGACAAACTTCTGACCAGGAATACCAATACGCGCTTCTTTGGGAGAGGCACCGTGATGTTCTATCTGTTCAATTTCTGAATTTGAAACCTGCACGAGCTTTCCTTCGGTCGTCAATAAAGTTGTTTTTTCTTCAGATGAGTTTTTACAAGAAGTGATAGAGGTAAGTGCTAATCCAGATGCGGCGAGAATACTTCCGGTTGAAATTTTTTTTATGAATTGCCGTCTAGAATCAGTTTTAGAATCCTTCATAAGCTGTTTATAAATTAAAATAGTTAATAAAAAAGTGTAAAGCAAATGAGTAAAAACGATTAATCTCTAATTTGATAGAAGAAAAACTAGATATACAATTTACTACAACACTAAGAAATATTGCTAATACTGTTAATTTAATGTATTATATGAATAAATATAACACCAAAAAGTCAGATAAATTATGATAGATATCATTATAGGTGTCTTTTGTTACATTATCATTTTTTTAATATATAATAAGATCAATAAGAAATCGTTAAATATATTTTTTTTAGTCCATCATTTTAAGCTAATTTATGAAGAAGCAATAAGTGCTTATTCAATTTTGATCTTGAATAGTTTATATATTTATTCAGTAACTTAATTGGTAAATAACGGATATGTATTTGGAGAGAAGAATTAGTTATAATTAAAAAAAACTGAACCAATTATGTTTGGTCTTTTTATTTTAAAAAATTTACAGCTTTTAAATAGTTACCCTAATTATTTAA
>JADWMI010000073.1:4081-7042 GCA_015767395.1 Bacteroidota bacterium
TTATTTAAAGAAATCGTTCTAATATTCCTATGTTAAATTTAGTTCCATTAAAAAACAGAATTATTTTCTTTGAAAACATTAAGAAATAAGAGGCCTAAGTTACGTAAGTTACGTATTGATAAGTTCACATTTATTGCTTCAAATAATTGATAAATATCTATTATAATGTAGTTAAAATTACATATAATTCATTGATATGATAAATATCATAGAAAATCCTAATTTTATTTTTTACATTTAAAATTGAATTTAGCATATTTGTTTAAGGATTATTGAATTTCTGTCAGCCTCAAAGCATATTCTATAATAATTTAAATTTAATATTATGACTATAAATGGAAAAAAAACATTTACAACTATTGTAATTATTATTGTGTCTTTAATTGTTTACGTTGTTTATATTTATTTGAAAGCAAGTGATGGTAAATTGGTTCCATCATTCTCTGGAGTTATTTTTGCGTTAATTCCTGCGCTATTAATAAATCTTATTTGGAATAGAAAAGCCAAAAAGATTAGAGAAAAAATTTAAACTTTTGATTTAGTATTGGATTGAGAATAAAATTGAATTGATAATAAAATAGGGAGATATGCCAAAATTAATTTTTCGATTATTTTTTTCATTTGTAGTATTTGTAGGTGTTTTTATGGTGATTCAGGATATTTTAACACCTGAATCTTTTGGTGAATATGGACATTATAGAGCGGATGCTATTGAGGATAATAAGAAAAGTGAATCCTATTATAGAGGTGAAGAAAAATGTACTTCTTGCCATCAGGATGTATTTGATCTAAAATTTTCTGATTTGCATGATTTAGTTAGTTGTGAAAGTTGTCATACGCCAAAAATAAATGTAAATACTGATTGTGAATTAATGCCTCCAATAGTTGAAGGAACTGTTGAGTTTTGTGGAGTATGCCATGAGCTTAATCTAGGACGTCTAAAAAAAGGAGTTCCGCAGTTAGATTTTGTTGAACACAAAGAAGGTCGGAATTGTATCGAATGTCATAATGCACATGCACCATGGGAAATGAAGGAATAAAAAAAAACAGAAGAAAATTTATTGAAACATCAGCGACCCTAATTGGAGGTGCTTTTATTTATGCGCTTATTAAACCATTTGATACCGAAGCCCAATCTCTTGACCAAGCAACTGAAGAGGATGCTGGAGAGCTTCCATTGTGGGGGATGGGTATTGATTTAGAAAGTTGTATCGGTTGTGGGAAATGTGCGGAAGCTTGTAAAATTGAAAATAATGTACCCAAAGAACCTTTTTATTTTAGAACTTGGGTTGAACAATATACAGTAAAAAAAGATGGTCAAGTAAAAATTGAATCTCCAAATGGTGGAATAGGAGGATTAATACAATCTGTTCCTACAGAAGATATATTCAAATCTTTTATGGTTCCAAAATTATGTAACCATTGCTCAAAGGCTCCTTGTGTACAGGCTTGTCCAGTGGGAGCTACGTTTATAAGCCCTGATGGGGCGGTCCTAGTTGATGAAGATTATTGTATTGGTTGCAGTTACTGTATTCAGGCTTGTCCATATGGAGCGCGCTTCATGAATCCAGTAACTAAAGTAGCCGATAAATGCACTTTCTGCTATCATAGGATTTCCAAAGATTTGCAACCCGCTTGTGTTGAAGTTTGTCCGACCGATGCTCGTATTTTTGGAAATTTACGAGATAAAAAAAGTGATTTGGTTAAATATTTACAAAAGAATTCAACTCAGGTTTTGAAGTCTCATTTAAATACACATTCAAGAGTTTTTTATAACGACCTAAGTTCAGAAGTAAAATAATTATGGAGGAGCATTATCAGCATTTGTATCAGGCATTATCTCAAGTTGAAGGATATATTTACCCAAATGAAATTGACTTGCATTGGGGTTTAATGATTGTTTTATATCCCTATATAACTGGTTTAGTTGCAGGAGCGTTTATATTAGCATCATTAGAAAGAGTTTTTAATATAAAGGTATTGAAGCCTACTTATGATTTAGCTCTATTAACAGCATTGGCTTTTTTATTCGTTGCAACTTTACCTTTGGTTAGTCATTTGCAACATCCGCTAAGATCTTATGAAATATTTATGACGCCAAACCCGAGTTCGGCGATGGCTATTTTTGGATTTATTTATTTGTGGTATTTAATGGCGGTATTGCTGTTGGAAATTTGGCTCGATTATCGCAGAGATTTTGTGATTTGGTCAAAGACAAGTACTGGATTTAAAAAGTATTTCTATAAAATTATTACTTTAGGAATAAATGATACAGATGACAAATCGATTAAACTCGATGATAAACTTGGGTATTTTATTACAGTAATGGGTATACCTTCAGCTTTTTTATTACACGGCTACGTTGGTTTTATTTTTGGATCTATTAAAGCTAACCCATGGTGGTCAACGGTACTAATGCCAGTGATATTTTTATTTTCGGCGATGGTTTCAGGAATAGCATTGGTCATGGTAATCTATATGGTTGTATGCTGGATAAGAAAAGTTAAAATTGATATGCCGGCACTAGACACAATTGCCAAGTATCTTTTTTATATTTTAATTATTGATTTTACATTAGAATCGTTAGATCAAATTCATAGAATTTATGAGGCTGAGGAGTCTTTTGATATTATTAAAGTTTTAGTAGGAGGAAAACTAGGTTTTAAATTGGTTTTTATGCAAGTTATACTTGGAACAATCATCCCACTGGCTGTAATTGGTTTTTTTCAACTCTATAAACCTTCAGAAAAAATTAGAAAAACAGCTTACTTTTTTGTTGGTTTATTAGTTCTTGTTGGAATTTTCTTTATGAGGTGGAATGTTGTTATTGGTGGGCAACTATTTTCAAAAAGTTTAAGTGGTTTTACAACTTTTAATGCTGTTTATTTTGGTATGGAAGGGTATCTAATGACTGGTGTTTGGCTGGTTTTACCTTTGTTGATTTTAACCTTTTTATTGTGG
>JADWMI010000073.1:7142-7817 GCA_015767395.1 Bacteroidota bacterium
TTTTCTAGTGTTTTTAAATGATTTACTATAAGCCACATGTTATTTGTACCAGGTATTTTCTTTTCGTAATTTGGCATGTCATGTTGCCCGACATAACTTTTGTAGTAAATTGTTCCCTCCGTTTGGGTCTGAAATTCTTTAGATGTAAAATCTCCAATATCACTGTCAAATTCACTTGCTTTTGGTCCGTTACCTGCACCACTTTCTCCATGGCAAGATTTACAATGTTTTGTATATAAAGCTTTGCCAATAATTAAATTTTCTTCAGTGGCATATGTAGGGTTTTTCATTTTTTTAAAATTGGAAGGAACGATCCATTTGACTGAAATAGTATCAGTTTTATTCTCTTTTTCTTTTGTGGTTCCTAGTTTTTTAACATCTTTAGATGTTTCAATTTTATCATTATTTAAATCGGTAGGTTGTGTTTTATTGTTTTTACAATTCTGGAAAATTAATCCGATTAATAACAATCCAATTATCGATATATTTTTCATGATGTTATTATTTTTCTCCTTTAGTGTTAATTCCATTTTTTTTGTAAAGTTTAAACCAAGTATTTTATTTACTCGCTTTAATTATGGTTAAACTCGCCATTACTTTTTTGTGTTTTTAAGAACTCTTCTAATGTTTTTAAATAATTTACAATAAACCACATATCTTTTGGGTCGGGTATTT
>JADWMI010000073.1:7827-9783 GCA_015767395.1 Bacteroidota bacterium
TGTTTTTAAATAATTTACAATAAACCACATATCTTTTGGGTCGGGTATTTCTTCTTCATAATTTGGCATATCAAGTCGCCCAATGTAACTCTTGTAAAAAATTTCTCCTTCAGTTTGTTCATGGAATTCTTTAGAAGAAAAATCGCCTATATTAGTGTCAAATTCTGATGCTTTTGAACCATCGCCAATACCGGTTTTCCCATGACATGACATACAATGTTGAATGTATAAAGATTTACCAATTACTAAATTTTCTTGATTAGCATAGGTTGGATTTTTCATTTTTACATATTTTTCTGGGATATCCCATTTTTCTTGTAATAATTTACCAAACGAAAAAAGCACTAAGCTTACTATTCCGATGATTAATAAATATTTTAGTGTTTTCATGATTTTTTATTTAAGTTATTTTTTAGTGCCTAATAATCTCATATAATGAACTAAAATCCACATGTCTTCCTCAGTCATTTTCTTTTCGTAATTTGGCATATCATCTCTACCAATGTAGCTTTTGTAGAATAGAGCACCATCTGACTGAGCCTGGAATTCTTCAGAAGAAAAATCGCCTAGATCACCGTCTACTTCCCCAGATTTTGTTCCATCACCTTGACCTGTTTTACCATGACATGATTTACAATGTTTAGAATATAAAGTTTTCCCAATTGCTAAGTTTTCAGCATTTGCTTCAGTTGTATTTTTCATTTTTTCATATTTATCAGGCACCTTCCATTCTTCTTGAATTAATTTCCCGAATGATAAAAGTCCAAAACTTACAATTCCAATAATCATTAAAAATTTTAGTGTTTTCATGATGTTTATTATTATTATTATTATTATTATTCATTTGTTATATTTTGATAGCTATTTTTTAAGAGAAAATTTTTAATTTTAACTCATCTCCTTCTTTTTTAATTTTAAATAAATTTATAATTGTATATATGTAGTTTGCCCAAACACCAACTAACATTATAGTTAATACGGTATACATCCAGAGAGGAGCGACATCAGACCATAAAGTCTTTTCTTCTTTGGAAGGATGGGTGTGATATGCCCCCCATTGAACCGTTTCTTTTTGGTTAACATTCCAATAATCGTCGTTATCTATTATCATAGCTTCAACCAAAAGGTTTCTATTAGGATCTCCTGGAAGGTCAGTAGGGAAATCAAATTCGTAGGAACCATTGCTTATTGTTCCTTCTTCAATTATCAATTTTGAAAGCATTGCTTGGATATAGAATCCTATTTCAACATCTTCAACAAGCGTTTTTTTACCAAACTTATTTAAAATATAAGCTGAAACTTGAACTTTTTTTATACTGTCTATTTCTTTTAAATCTAATTCTAAGTGTAGATCCTTAACCCGAATTTCTTGAGATTCTTCTTCTAGAACATCAGATCCTTCAAATAATGCAGTTAATTGAATATATCCGTCGTCGTCTGTTAAATAGACTTGATTTTCAGGAACTATAAATTGTGCAAAACCTTCTTTCGTGGTATTCGCACTTCCTAGTAATAATTTTTCTTCATTTAAGACACTGAAAAATTTAATTTCAGCTTTATAAATTGGAATAATGTCTTTTCTGTTTTTTTTATTAGACGCAATGAATTTTACTTCGAGTAAACGAGAGTTGTCAGCTTGTTTAACAGTGTTAAAATTAAAGCGTATTTTATAATTGGTTAACTCAATTTCTTGTGCGATACTTATATTGTTAAATAACAGGAAAATAACAACTAATACTGAATGAATAATAGGATATTTAAATAGCATATATTTCATAATTAATAATTTTATGATATTTGTTCTGTTGGATTTTTCTTTTCTTCTAATATTTCTTGTTCAATAATTCCAGACATTGGTATTACAGGAACAAATTTTATAATGATTTTAAACATTAATATAAATGCCGCAATTCCTGCTAAACTTAGAGAATACTCAATCCAAGTAGCTGTATAAAA
>JADWMI010000284.1 GCA_015767395.1 Bacteroidota bacterium
TCTTTAAGTTTTTTACCGCTAAGTCATATTTATGAGCGTAGTTGGGTGTTTTTCTGTTTACATGCAGGTATTGAAGTTTATTTTAATCAAAATCCTAAGTTAATTGCTGAAGTTTTAAAAGAAGTAAAACCTACTTTAATGTGCACAGTACCTCGTATTTTCGAGAAAATTTTCGCGGCTATTCAAGATAAAAGAAAAGAAGCTTCACCAACTAAAATGAAATTAGCGAGTTGGGCTTTAGGTATTGGAAACGCTTATTATAATAACTTTAAAAGACTAGAAAAAAAAGTTCCTTTTGGACTAAAATTGAAACATAAAATTGCAGATAAGTTAGTGCTTAGCAAATTAAGAGATGTTTTTGGAGGTCGTATTAAATTTATGCCTTGTGGAGGTGCACCTTTAGCAGCGGATATGGTTTCGTTTTTCCATTCATTTGGTTTAAATATTAAATGTGGTTATGGTTTAACCGAAACCACTGCAACAGTTTCATTGTTTGGAGATACTAATTTTGAGTTTAATTCGGCAGGGAAAACAATTGAAGGTTCTCAAATTAAAATTGGAGAGAACAATGAGATTTTAGTGAAAGGTCCGGGAGTTATGAAAGGATATTATAAAAAACCAGAAGCAACAGCTGAGGTTTTTAAAGATGGTTGGTTTTGTACTGGTGATGCTGGTAAAATGGACGAGAAAGGAAATTTAGTAATTACTGATAGAATTAAAGATTTAATGAAAACTTCAGGGGGAAAATATATAGCCCCTCAAAAACTGGAAACAGCATTGATCAACGATTCTTTTATTGAACAAATTGCGGTTATTGGAGATCAACAGAAATATGTAACTGCTTTGGCGGTACCTAGTTTTGAAAATTTAAAAAAGTACGCACTGGAGCATAAAATCACCTTTAAGGATGTTGAAGAATTGATTAATCACAATCAAATTAAAGATATGTTTGAAAAGAGATTTGAGGAGTTACAAAAGGAATTTTCTATGTTTGAGAAAATTAAGAAGTTCACATTACTTCCTAAAGAATTTAGTATTGAAGCAGGTGAAATAACAGCTACTTTGAAGCTAAAGCGAAAAGTCATTCAAAAAAAATATAAAGAACTAATTGATAAAATGTATAAGGAGTAAACTTTACGATTTAACTTTGTTCATTAAATAATAAAAATTGTCAACCTTGGATTCAAAATTATATTTAGTACCTACTCCTATTGGAAATTTAGAGGATATCACCTTTCGAGCCATTCGCGTTTTAAAAGAAGTCGATTTAATCTTGGCAGAAGACACGCGTACAAGTGGGAAATTATTAAAGCATTTTGAAATTTCAACACACATGCATAGTCATCATATGCATAACGAGCATAAAACAGTTGCTAATATTGTGCAACGCATTAAAAATGGAGATGCCATTGCCTTAATTTCTGATGCTGGTACACCAGCAATTTCTGATCCTGGTTTTTTATTAACACGAGCTTGTTTGGAAAATAACATTGAAATTGAATGTTTACCAGGTGCTACGGCTTTTGTGCCTGCTTTGGTAAATAGTGGTTTGCCAAATGATAAATTTGTTTTTGAAGGATTTTTACCTGTAAAAAAAGGTCGTCAAACAAGATTAAACTTTTTAGCTGAAGAAACTCGTACAATGATTTTTTATGAATCACCTCATAAATTATTAAAAACCTTGACCCATTTTACTGAATATTTTGGAGAAAATCGTCCAATTTCTGTATCAAGAGAATTAACAAAATTATACGAAGAAACGATAAGAGGAACAGTTGCTGAAGTCTTAGCACATTTTACAAAAAAAGATCCAAAGGGAGAATTTGTTGTTGTGGTTGGAGGGAAAAGCACTAAATAAAGAAGTTAATTTTCTTCGCCGGCAATCATTTTTTCAAAAATAATTCCGCCTTTAAACATCCCCTTTAAAAAAGGATGAATTTCTTTGCCCAACGCTGTTAAGCTATATACAACTCTAGGCGGTACTTCAGGAAAAATTTCCCTATTAATTAAATTATCAGCTTCTAATTCTTTCAGTTGCTTGGTCATCATGCGTTCACTAATGTCAGGAATAAGTTTCACCAATTCATTGTATCTCTTATTTCCTTGAGAAAGATGTAAAATAATGGTGCTTTTGCGTTTTCCTTTAACAACATTGATAAAGGTATCTATGGGACAATAACTTTTTTTCATTTTTTTTTATCTTTAAAACCTAGCATTTGTACAAAACAGCACAAAATGTTCGTAAGTGTATAATTTGTAAGCCCTTGTGTACACCAATTTATTGATCGAAATTTGCAACAAAAGTAACAAAAAGAAAGAAAACATGATGAATGAAAAAAAAACCTTCAAAGCTTTTAGAGTTGAAGAAAAAAACGAAAAATTTATTTCAACAGTAAAAGAAATACCTTTTGAAACAGTAGAAGAAGGAGAAGTACTTATAAAAGTTCATTATAGTTCATTAAATTATAAAGATGCTTTATCTGCTAGCGGAAACAAAGGAGTTACCAGAAATTTCCCTCATACACCAGGTATTGATGCCGTTGGGACTATTGTTTCAACTACTTCAGATAAATTTTCTATAGAAGAAAAAGTGATTGTAACAAGCTACGATTTAGGGATGAATACTGATGGTGGTTTTGCTGAATATGTAAAAGTTCCTGCAAGTTGGGTAGTTAAATTACCTAAAAATCTTTCTATGAAAGAAGCTATGATTTTTGGAACAGCGGGTTTAACTGCAGGTATGTCTGTTCTAAAACTTATTGAAACTGTAAAGCCTGCAGATGGAACAATTGTTGTTTCTGGAGCCACTGGAGGAGTAGGATCGGTAAGTGTAATGATCTTAAAAAAGCTAGGTTATAAAGTAGCTGCAATTACAGGAAAAGAAGCTGAAAACCAGTATTTATTAAATTTAGGCGCTACTGAAGTTATACTACGTAAAGATTTTGAAGAAATACAAAAGAGACCATTATTAAAACCACTATTTACTGGTGGAATTGATACTGTTGGAGGCGTTATTTTGGAGAATATTATAAAAACAGTAAAGCCATTGGGTGTTGTTACTTGCTGCGGAAATGTAGCTTCTCCAAGGCTAGATTTAACTGTATTTCCTTTTATTTTAAGAGGAATCTCTTTAATTGGAATAGATTCTCAAAATTACCCTATGAAATGCAGAAAACAAGTTTGGAATAAATTAGCTGAAGAGTGGAAAACAGAAAATTTAGAAGATAATTGTACTACAATAAGCTTTAATGAATTAAGCGAGAAATTAAACTTGATGTTAGAAGGGAAATTAAAAGGAAGAACCGTTTTAAAGTTGGTTTAGAAATTGAATGTTTCCCAATTTCTATGTCGTGAGAATTGACTAAATTACACTTAGGAACTGTTAGAGGAACCAATACAGAAGTATTGACCTATTTTACAGCGAAACCTCCAAAGAGAGAATTTATTGCTGTGATTGGGGGAAAGAAATAATTAGTTTTTGTATGTTAAAAGGATGAATGTAAAAGGTTTTGTATCTGATTTAAAAAAGGAAAGTAACGATTGTTATTTTTCTTTTACGGCAGATTATAAGTTGTAGTTTTTATAGACAAAACCTTTGAGTTTTTGTAGTGCTTAATAAATTGTGATAACGCATTAATTAAAAGCCATAGTTTCTTCTGTTATTCCAGCTAGTTCTATTAGAATTGTGCAGGTTAATGAATTTCCCTTTGTGTTCTAATTGATTG
>JADWMI010000285.1 GCA_015767395.1 Bacteroidota bacterium
ATGGTCAGCCAATTTTATTTAAAGGTGTAAATCGTCACGATCACGATGAAACTACAGGTCATGTAATTTCAAAAGAGTTGATGGAGTTGGACGTGAAGATAATGAAGCAAAACAATATCAATGCTGTTAGAACTTGCCATTATCCAAATGATCCATATTGGTACGAACTATGCAATAAATATGGAATTTATGTGATTGATGAGGCCAATATTGAAAGTCATGGTTTTGGTTATAAAATGGATGAAACACCCGCTAATAATCCAGCCTTTGAAGGAATGCATTTAGACCGTATTTCTCGAATGATAAAAAGGGATAAAAACCATCCTTCAGTAATTGTTTGGTCTATGGGTAATGAAGCTGGTGATGGAGTTAATTTCTTAAAAGGGTATAAGTGGGCAAAAGCATACGATAATTCTAGATTAACTTTCTACGAAAGAACAGAATATAAAGGTTTAGATGGAGGTTTAGAATCACATTCCGATTTTGTTGGGTGGATGTATAAATCTGTTGATAAAATCAAAAAAGAATATTTAGGTAAATTCCCTAACAGGCCTTTTATTTGGGCTGAATATGCGCACGCAATGGGAAATAGCACAGGTAATTTAACCGATTTGTGGGATATGGTTTATAAAGAACCTCAAATGCAAGGTGGTTTTATTTGGGATTTTGCCGATCAAGGAATTGCACAATATACCGACGATGGCGAAAAATATTGGGCTTATGGTGGTGATTTTGCTCCTGAAAAATATCATAACGATGGAAATTTTTGCTTAAATGGAATTGTAAATGCAGACAGAACAGCACATCCAGCCTTATATGAAGTTAAGAAAGTATATCAAAATGCACGTATAAATTGGGAAAGCGCGAATGAATTTAAAATTGAAGTGATGAACGATTTCTTTTTCACCAACCTAAACGAATTTAATTTTGAATTTGAATTATTTCAAAATGGAGTTGTTATTGAAAGTGGAAAGTTGAATTTAAATGCTGCGCCTCAAGAAAAAGTTACGGTGACTTTACCAATAAAAACTCAAATCAATACTTCAGTAAACGAGTATCAAGTTAATATTTTTGGGAAGCAAAAAGTTGAAGAAAATTTAATTCCACAAAATCATATCGTTATTAGTGAGCAATTAGAAATTAATCAACTGAAAAGTACTGTAAAATTAGCTTCAAAAACGTCAAAATTAAAATTAAAAGAATCACAAACAACTATTGAACTTTTTAATGATGAAGTGAGTTATAGTTTCAATAAAGTTACTGGGAAATGGAATTCTTATAAAGTAAACGGGAAGGAACTTATTGAAAATGCACCGTATTTAAATTTTTGGAGAGCACCAACGGATAACGATTATGGAAATAAATTACCAAAACGTTCAGAAGATTGGTTAACAGCTTCAGGAAATCAAGATTTAGAGACTATTTTAGTTAGCAAAATAGCAAAAAATCAGTATGAAATTACAGTGGAATTTTTATTGAAAAATATTGATTCAAAATATATAACAACATATGTTTTAAACGGAAATGGAGAAGTGAAGATTACAAATAATTTTGACTATCAAGGGAATTTAAAAGATGCTGAAATGCCAAGACTAGGAATGAATTTTGGTGTTTCAAAAAGACTTTCAAATGTATCTTGGTACGGTAGAGGACCTCACGAAAATTATAACGATCGCAAGGCATCAGCTTATTTAGGAGTTTACAATAGTACTGTTGCAGATTTGTATTTTGCTTATGCACGTCCGCAAGAGAACGGTAATAGAACAGATAATAGATGGGTGAAGTTAACAGATGACTCAGGAAACGGAATTGAAATTGTTGGCTTGCCAAATTTCTCCTTTAGTGCACATTACAACACTATTGAAGATTTTGATATTGGAGAAAATTCAAATGAGAGAACTTATACGCGACCACAAAGGCATACAACTGATATTAAACCAAGAGATTTTATAAGCTTAAACATCGATTACAAACAAACAGGTGTTGGAGGGGATAATAGCTGGGGAGCAAAAACCTGGGATGACTATTTAATTAAACCAAATAGTTATCAATATTCATTTATTATAAAACCAATTCAAACAAATAAATAAACCAATAAGTAAATAGAAAATAATATGATTCAATTAAAGTATAAAGTTTTAGCTATTGTTATGCTTGTTCTTGGTGTTAGCTGTAAAGAAGCACCAAAAGAGGCATCGAAAGAAGAAGTTCAAAAGAAACCAAATATTGTGGTTATTTACGTAGATGATTTAGGCTATGGAGATGTAGGCTTTAATGGAGCTACGGAAATAAAAACACCAAATTTGGATAAATTAGCAAATGAGGGTGTGCGTTTTACAAATGGATACGCTTCATCGGCAACTTGTACACCAAGTAGATATGCATTGTTAACAGGAGTATATCCTTGGAGAAATAAAAATGCCAAAATATTACCAGGAACTGCTCCTTTAATTATTAGCACGGAGCAAATGACGATTCCTAAAATGTTAAAAACAAAAGGATATTATACCGGTATTGTTGGTAAATGGCATTTGGGCTTAGGAACAGGTAATGTGAATTGGAATGAGACAGTTAGTCCTGGGCCAAATGAAGTTGGTTTTGATTATTCCTATATAATGGCTGCAACACAAGATCGTGTTCCAACGGTTTATATTGAAAATGGCGATGTAGCTAATTTAGATCCAAATGATCCTATTGAAATTGATTATAAGAATAATTTTGAAGGTCAGCCAAACGGAATTGATAACCCAGAATTAACTACAATGAAATGGCACCATGGTCATAATAGCAGTATTGTAAATGGAATTCCACGAATTGGATTTATGAAAGGTGGAGAAGCTGCAAAATGGAGCGATGTTGATATGGCAGACCATTTCTTAAAAGGAGCTCAAGACTATGTGAAAAAACATAAGGACGAACCATTTTTCTTATATTATGCCATGCAACAACCGCATGTTCCAAGAACACCACATCCAAGATTTGTTGGGACTTCAGGAATGGGGCCTAGAGGAGATGTAATTGTTGAAGCAGATTGGTGTATTGGTGAATTTGTAAAAACCTTAGAAGAGGAAGGGTTGTTAGAAAACACTTTAATAATATTTACAAGTGATAATGGACCAGTATTAAATGATGGTTATTATGATGATGCAGTTGAAAAAATAGGAAATCATACGCCTGCAGGACCGTACAGAGGTGGTAAATACAGTTTGTTTGAAGCAGGAACGCACGTACCATTTTTCACTTATTGGAAAGGGAAAATTCAACCTGTAGTATCAGATGCAATGGTTTGTCAATTAGATTTACTTTCATCATTAGCAAAATTAGTTGATAGCGATATTAGAGTTGATGATAGTGAAGAATTAATGAGTGTGTTTTTAGGTGAAAACACTAGTGGAAGAGAAAACTTAATAATTGAAGCAACATCTAGAACTGCTTATAAAGAAGGAGATTGGGTGATGATTCCTCCATATAAGGGATCAGCAAAAATTAAACAAGTCAATATTGAGGTTGGTAATTCAAAAAAATACCAATTATACAATTTAAAAGAAGATATTGGGCAGCAAAATAATTTAGCTGAAGAAAATAAGGATAAATTGGAAGAGATGATTGCTAAATTTGAAGTAATTAGAGGAGATTACAAAAAAACACAAAAAATTGAGTTAAAATAACTCATATAATTAAGTTAGTTTGATTAAAAAAAAGGAACCTAAATTGTAGGGCACTG
>JADWMI010000074.1:0-9571 GCA_015767395.1 Bacteroidota bacterium
GTCCTGCTTATTATACTGAATGATCTATTATCACACCTTAAGTGTCCCATTCTTCAATTTAAACAACATTCCACTTTGCTCTTTTTTTGAATAAGCTAATAAATCAAGATTCTATTTTAATTGAGAGTCAGTTCACTTTTGGAAATGAACAGTTCACTTTTAAATTTAGCCACTTCACCAATTCAGTTCATCTTTCAACTCCCTAATACTAATACATTTGTATCATAATTACAAAACAAATCATTACAAAAAACAACAATTATGGAAGCACAAATTCAAAAAATAGAAACAGGATCTACTAACTCTTTTGAAAAAGTATTAGTTATTACAATTAAACCTCTTAACCTATCTAAAAGGGTAAAAACATTTTTACAAAAATTGAATTCAACTATGGAAGGATTAGGTTCAGCAGCGGCTTTTGCTATTAGAAATTAACAACTGAAGTGTGGGTTAAAAACTTTTGAAGGTATTTCTAAAAAAAGATTAAACAGCTAATAAAACAGCACAAATATGTATTAATTATGAAAAAAGTAATTAAAGATTTTATTTTGTTTTTACCGTTATTGAAAAAATTCATTGAGAAAAAAATTTCATTGAAAAAAATAAAAGAAACTAAGGCGGAAACAGCGTATTTAAATATGGTTTACTTAGTTGAATCGAAATCATATATCTTCGAGGCTGAAGAAGTTAACCCATTTGGAGGTGCAAATATTAGTATTAAAGGTGAAGGTGACTATTTAAAAATTGAAAATGATTGTGTAAACACATTCTTACCTTATTTTGGAGTACTGCATTCTAACGTTGGTAACTACGGTAACGGATCCATCAGTATTAATAACGCTATTGAAAGTTACAAAGTGTTTTATAATGATGTTAAGAAAAAAATCAGCATAAAACTTAAGGGTTATAAAAATTTAGAAGCGTTCAATATAATTCTAGAAGTTTATGTAGGCGGGGCTGCTTCATTATCTATATTTGGCAGCAACAGAAGCACTATATGTTATGATGGAATTATACATAAAGTAAAGTAATTTATTATGAAAGTCCTAACAACTACATTATATCTTATCGTTATTTTTTTAAGTATTTCATGCAGTAGCTATAAGAGTAATCAAACGGTTAAATCAAAGACAATATTGAATGATATTTGGGTGCTACATTCAATAAAATCAAAGATTTATGACAAATCTAGCGTTAAACATCCTTATTTGGAAATTAATATTAGTGAAAAAAAAATTTATGGTAATGATGGGTGTAATCGAATTAGAGGATCAATAAAACATATCACTAACAAAACAATTGAATTTACAGATATTGCGAAAGCGCGTATGCGTTGCCCAAATATGGAAATGACCAATAAATATTTAAGGTTACTCCAAAAAACAAGGTATTTTAAAATTCAAAATTTACATCTAACTCTTTTAGATTCAGATAAAAATATAATTATGCGTTTTTCAAAAGCGGACTAGTTTAACATGATTTATATGAATCTCAATATAAAAAGGTTTGGTTAGACAATGTTTTGTCATTATTAGATCTTAGTGATATTTATTAACTACTAATTTAGGTTAATTGTTCTAAGTTTAAAATAAGGCTGGCTACAACAATTCTAGCCTTATTTTTGTCAATTTATTTACCATCCCTTTTTTATTTTAATATTCCAAAGTATTATTTTAAAGTTTTTTTCATGAATTTTATATTGGTGGGTAGTAAGAATCTCTTTTACATTTAAATTCATTTCATCGACGATACTTGAAAGTTTTATTTTAAAATCTTCACTCGTATATTTCTCTTTTTCATTACCTAAACTCTCCATTTCTGAAGTGTATTTTAAAATTATATCATAATAAACTTCCTTTACCTCATCTGTCATCTTCATAATTTCTACTTCCTGAGAAAACCATTTTTTTATATATTCATTTTCTTCAATTGAATAAAATAATTCTTCATTGCTCTTCTGAGAATAAACAGCGTTAGAAATTATTAATAAGGGTATTACTAAAACTAAATTTAAATATTTCATAATTAAAAATTTATACAGTTAATATTTAAAAGAAACTCCTTTTCTGCTAAACAACACTTCGATTTGATAAAGTTACTTCTCCCGATATCATTATATCAAAACTCTCATTATAGTATCTGTAGAATATTTACTCAATTCCTGTTTAATCTTTATTTCCTATGTTCACTTGACTAATATACTTACCAATAACTATTGCTGTAATTACTACTAAATAGATTTGACCTGTTAAACCTATAAGTATTGATGCATTTTTAGCTACAGATGACACTGGCAATATATCACCATAACCTATTGTAAGTAAAGTTATATAGCTATAGTACATTGCATTTTCAGTTAATGAGCCGCCTTCAGTAAACCCTAGAAAAGATCCAGGAGAAACCATTTCAATTGAAATACAAATAAAAAAACCAAGTAATCCAAGTGATATATAGCCACTTATTAACCCAATTATTACATTCTCATTTACTACCGAAGATTTCCATACTTGCTTTATCAATTCAAATGTTACTAAAACATAGAACAGAAAATATGATGACATTTTTATAAAATTAAACATCAATCCATTTTCATTCACAATAATATTAGAAGTTAGAATTAAAGTGGTTATAATTAAAACTAAAATTGAAAGCCACATTAGTTTTTTCTTCTTAGACAGTAATAAAATTCCAGCTAACAAATTAATTTGGAATAATAAGGTTGACACTAAATTATCAAAAATTATCGAAGGAATCAATAGTGAACCAAATAAAGCAATTACCTGACTAAAAAAGAATATCTTATATCTGTTTATAAAGAGCCTATCAATCATTTTATTTACGTTTTAAACTTTTGAGCTAAATTTTTCCGAGATACAATTTTAGTCTAACAATTCTTCATTAAACTTATATCCATTATAATTAACTTTATATAATATGCTATAAAAAGCAGGAATGAATAGCAGTGTAATTACAGTTCCAAATAACAAACCAATCATAATTGTTACTGCCATTGGTTCCCACATTGCTCCACCACCAAGATATAAAGGGATTAATCCTAAAACGGTCGTAAAAGTTGCCAAAATAATTGGTCTAAACCGTTGTAAACAAGCAGAAATAATTGCATCCTGAGGTGTACGTTTTAATTCATTTTCTTCAACTTCTATTCTATCTACCAGTACAATAGCATTGTTTATTACGATTCCTGCTAAAGAAATAACGCCTAAAAATGCCATAAAACCAAAAGGCACCCTAAAAATTAATAATCCTATTACCATACCAATTACTCCTAATGGAATAGTTAAAACAATCATAGTCATTTTTCTAAAGGAATTAAACTGAATGATTAGCAACATAATAATTATAAAACCCGAAAGTGGTAGATACTTTATAACCGCTCCCATATTTTCAGCACTACTCTCAGCATCACCACCTAACGAATACGTATAGCCATCTCCCCAATTTTCTTTTTGTTTTTCTAACCATGGCTTTAATATTAAACCTATTTCATTTGCATTTCCGTTTTCTGTTAATTGACTTTGAATATTGATAGTTCGGGTTAAATTCAATCTCTTTATTTTAGCATATTGCCATTGAGGAATAATTTTAGCAACTTGCAATAAAGGTACACTTTTACCCGAATTTTGACTATAAATATTTAGTGATTCTAGCGATGCCAACGATTGTTCTTTACTTGCCTCACTCAGCATTACAATAGGAATTGACTTATCTCCTTCACGAAACTCACCTGCTTGAAAACCATCTAAAACTGTTTGAAGTGATGTTGCAATATCTTGATTCGTAATTCCTGCTGATTGAGCATTATTTTTATTTATCGAAATAACAAACTTCTTCCCCTTTGGTCCCCAATCATCTTTTATATTTTTGGTTCCAGAAATACTGAATAACTTTGTTTTTATAGATTCCGAAATAATTGCCAATTTATCAGGATTGTCTCCAGACACTTTTACTTCTATGGGAGTACCACCACCACCTGCTCCTAACAATCCAACTTTTATATCTGCATTTGGAAAAGTATTGAAACAAAATACATCTAACTGATTAATCATATCATTATTGACTAAAAAGTCAGTTGTATTCACCAAAATATGTGCATAATTAGAATTCGCTTCATCGGCATTGTAGCCCAAATCATATGCTGAAGGTCCTTTACCTATATATGCAGACCAATTTACAATTCCATCTTTTCTAGTTTCACCTATTTTTAAATTCTCTTGAATAAACTTTTCAATAGCTAATACCGTTTCTGTAGTACTTTCAATTTTAGTTCCTTGTGGTAAGTTCACATCGATAGTAATCATATTTCTATCACTATCTGGGAAGAATAAAACATCTAAATATTTGAATCCAAGAATGGATAAAAAGAACAAGGCTACAATGCCAAATAACACAGTTTTTTTCCACGAAAGTGCCCAAAGAATAAGGTCTTTGTATTTTTCTTTCATTGCGAGTATCGCTCTCTCTAAAATCCCTAATTTTTTATCTTCTTTTTTCTCAACTTTTAAGAAAAACACACAAAATAAAGTGATGATACTCAAGGAAATCAACCAAGATGCTAATAAAGCAATTGTAATCACAACGAAAATTGGCCCCATAATATCTCCCATTGCAGATTCTGCCATAAAGAAAGCCAAAAATGCAGCCGAAGTCGTTAAGGTTGAAATCAATAAGGGCATTAATAATTCTGAACTAGCTTCTATAGCGGCCTGTTTTACTGGAATTCCATTTTCCATTTTTACCATAATAGTTTCAGCAACTACAATAGCATTATCCACCATCATTCCCAATGCCATAATTAATGCAGCTAAAGAGATTTGATTTAATCCAATATCGATAAGTCCCATTACCATTAGCGTGGTAATCGTAACAATCGGAATTAAACTTGCAATTACTAGACCTGTTCTAAACCCTAAAAAGATAAGCATTACTACCAAAACAATAGCTATGGCTTGTAAAAGATTACTCATAAATCCACTTATCTTGGTACTGATATATTGGTCTATTGATGCTAATTTTGACACAGAAAGACCAATAGGAAGTTTTTCACTAAACGATGTTAAAACCACATCTACTTCTTCTCCTAATTTAATTATATTTCTATCTTTCTTTAAAGAGATATGTAAAGAAACTCCTTCTTTTCCGTTAATTCTTACAATTTGTTCAGGTGGATAAATATAACCTTTCTCAATAATCGTAATATCTTCTAAAGCAACAACCTCTCCATTTTGACCAACAGGAACAAGCATTCCTTTTATGTCATCGAGTGAATTAAAATTCCCCGTAGGTTCTAAAATTATACGTTCTTCTTCAATATTTATTTCTCCTCCCGAATTTAAAATATTGGTACTTTGAATCAAGTTTTTCAAAGTACTAGAAGTTAACCCGTAAGCCTTTAATTTTGCGTTGTCAAATTTTACAAATACACGTTCTGCTTGGGCTCCGTTAATTTCAACTTTAGCAGCATCTTCTAGTCGTATTAGTTTGTCTCGTAAATCATCTGCATATTCTTTTACTTCTTTATAAGAAAACCCATCACTTGTTATACCTACTGCTATTCCAAAAACTTCACCAATACCATCATCTTTTAATTGAGGATGCACATTACTTGGCAGTCCTTGAAGTGAACTTAATTTACGTCGTAATCTATCCCAAACGGATTGTAATTCTTCAGGCTTTACATCCATTCTTAATTCAATGTTCACAACCGAAAGTCCAGTACGAGATGTACTTGTAACTTTTTTTAATTCTGGCAATTCTTGTACAAGTTTTTCAATCTTGTCTGTTACCAACTCTTCTACACGTTCTGGTCCAGCGCCAGGAAAGGACGTTATAACTGAAGCAACACGAATGGTATAAGGTGGCATACTATCTCGTGAAAGCGAGGTATAAAATAGCATTCCCATTATAAGGAAAACACCAAGGATACTTAAAACTACTCTATTTTTTTCTATTGAAATTTTAGCAAAATTCATAATAGCTATATTTTAATACTGTTATTTTAATTTTACTTCTTGACCATCTAATAAACTTTGCAAACCTGCAGTTGCGATTATATCTCCTGATTTTAAACCACCTAAGATTTTAAATCCTGATGAAGTCAATTCTCCAATTTCAATAACTTGTTTTTTTACTTGACCCGTTTTGCCATCTTTAGATATTATTAGAAACACAAAATTTCCATTGCCATCTTCTCCCACTGCTTTAACTGGAACTACTAATGCGTTGTCCGTAGTTTTTGTTGAATCATTAAAATCAAAAGTAATGTTAGCTGCCATTCCAGGTTTTATAGCATCTGCAGGATTAATGATATCTATTTTTACAGGATAAGTCGAAGAATTGACATCCAATATTGGTGCAACCTCAATAATAGTTCCTTTAAATAGTTTCCCTTCAATGGCTGAAAAACTAAGGGTAGTTTCCATATTTAACTTTACTTTATTAATAACATTCTCTGGTAAACCAACCATAACATTGATGCCTTTACCTGCGTTTAAGACTGCTATCGTTTTTCCTGAACTTACATTTTCATTAATACTTACACTTTTAGAAGCAATGATTCCGTTCTTCGGTGCTCTAATAATCCCATAGCTAATCTGTGAATTTTGAATACTTCTATTTCTTTTTGCAGATTCAAATTGGCCCAAGGATGATTGATATAAGTTTTTAGCATTTTCATAATCACTTAATGAATTGCTTCCCTTTTCATATAAAGATTTTACTCTATTTAAATTTGATTTAGAAGTATTCATATCAGATTGAGCTGCATTTACAGCAGATATTGCTTGTTCATAAGCAAGATTTGCTTGTACGTTATCTAACTTGGCAATCAAATCACCTTTTTTAACCTGCTGTCCAACTTTAGCGTTGAGTCTTACAATAATTCCATTGGCTCTAAAACTCAATTCAATTTCATCACCGGCTTTTACAGTACCGCTAAAAGTTCGTACACTTTGTCCATCTGAGACTCCTACGATTTCATATTTAACAGGGCGTAAAACAACTTCTTTTACGACTACTTTATCTTTACATGCACTTAAAATAATAAATGTAATTAGTATAAATATATGGTTTATTGTAAGTTTCATTTTGGTTAATTTTAGTTTAATATAAATTGATTAGCTCTTTGAATAAATGCTTGATTTTCTGTTTCAGAATGCATCAGGAAAAAGTATCCAATAGTTCTTTCTAATTGCATTGATGCAATTAAATAATTATAATTAGCTGTAGTTCTTGCTAATTTCATTTGAAAGTAATTAGTTTGAGCATCTATTAATTGAATAATAGATACAGCTCCTATTCTATAAGCATTTTGTGTAAGTTCTAGACTTACTTTGGCATTTTGTTCTGCATATTTTGAAATTTCAACATTTGCAATCTCCCCTATTAGATCCAATACAATGTCATTTACATTTTTTTCAATGTTTAAATGGATATTTTCTGCCCGAATAGATATTTGATCTTTTTGAATTATTGTTGTTTGCTTATTAATATTTCTTTGATTTTGTTGAAATATGGGGAAGGAAATATTTAGACCTGCATTATGAGTTCCATCTGGTATATTTGGAGCACCAACTGGTAGAGAAGAGCCTTTTCCAGATTTACTGAAAGCTAAATTATATTGTCCCTGCAATGCAATGGTTGGGATGTATCTTCCTGTATTATTTAATCTATAATTACGATCTATTACATTTAAATTATAACCTATATTCTTTAATTCTGGAGAATTAATATTTGCCTCTTCAATTAAAAAGTTAATTAATTTTGGTTGAATTCTTGGATCATCTAATAATACCATAAGCTCTTCATACTTATAATTATTAAATATTCCAATTGAAAGTTCAGCATCCTCAATATCAATTTTTTTAGAAATCGAATTATTCATCAATTGATTAATTGTGTTAAAAGATTGTGTCAACTGATTTCCAGCATCAATCAATGATTGTGTGTTTTGTGCAAGTTGACTTCGCAACCTTAATACATCTTCCTTTCCTGTTGCTCCCGCTTCAAAATTTTGTTCTGCATATTCCAAATTCTTTTTTGTGACTTGTAAATTTTGATTCTGTAAACTTGCATTTGTTTTTAAAATTAATGTATTAAAATAGGAAACAGAAGCATTTAACAATGCATCCAACTCAGCTGCATTATAAACTTCTTTTTGGGCTTTTTGAAGCTCATTTTTAATATCAATATTTGCAGACACCTCTTCTGAGTATATTAATTGTTGTAATGTTACATTTCCTGATGTTGAAAATTCAGGATTTTGACCACCAGATAATTCTGCAACTTTTTGATCAATATACAATGCATCTACACCAGAATTAATATTTGGCAAATAACTACTTTTCGAGGTTTTAATATCTTGGTTAGTAAGCTCAACTTCTTTTTTTTCTATTTGTAAGGATAAATTATTTCCCACGACATCATTCATAATATCCAAAATGGAAAGAGAATTACTTTTAGTTACATTATTATCACCTCCAATTATATCTGCAATAGCTAAAAGGCTATAACGCAATGGGAAATCAATTTGAGTAGCGGTAGCGTGGTTTATAGTTAGTTTATTCTTATAATTAATATAAATTGGTAATTCGGAAGCGTTTACTCCTCCAATTATTGATTCCACATTTAATGCTATACGTCTAAAAAATTGGTTAATGTTAATTGATGGCTGGTTAGTTGCCAAGAATCCATTTTTAATATTTCGTTCTCCAAAAGCTGAAAAAGAAGGCTTCTTTGTTTGATTAATATTGCTAATTAACTCTTTAAGTCTTTCTAGGCTCAGATAAGATCCTGATGCTAAATAAACAGCATCTACACCTTCTAATTCTGAAAAATTATTCTCAAAATCTGCTATATTTATTAACTTATAACTAGAATCAGTTCCTTTAAAATAAGAATCAAAAAGATTGCTTAAAGGCAAATAATTCAGTTGGTTTTCATCTACAATAATTCCAATATTTTTATAAGCATATAATTTTTTAAATACTTCTAAATCTTCCTTATATGAAAAAGGAGCAAAAAGATACGTAATATTATTTATCTCAGATGTTTTTTTATATTCAGGAATATCAATAAAATCTTTATTTATAGAACCAAAAACAATTGTTGGCTTTTCATAAATTCCTTTTTGGTATAACATAATAGTGTTAGTCAATCCAAAAGAAAGAATAATATCTGTATCACTATTTGCTAAAGTTTGGTAGTTATTTTTAGCTGTTTGTAGACTAAAATTATTATCCAATTGTTTTATAAAGTTAACTTCTACATTTGCACCAAGAACACTCTTAACTTCCGTTTTAAGCTGTTCTAATAGTATGTTTGTTTCTGTTGTTGAATTGTCGGCAAGTACACCTATTGTCACCTCTTTTTTGTTCTGAGAAAATAAGATACACGTAGAAAAGAGAAAAAATACAACTATTTTTTTCATAAGATAATTATTCTTTAAAATATTGAATAGATTTTTTTTCCAAAAAACCCAAAACTTCTTCGTTAAACTTAATTGATTTTTTTATAAAATTATTCATTTCTTCATTTTCATTATTTAGTAATTCTA
>JADWMI010000074.1:9581-9760 GCA_015767395.1 Bacteroidota bacterium
CTTTTGTATCTAAAAAAAATAATCGTTTATTTTTATTTTTTTCTGAATATATATAATTAATTCTTTTAAGACTTAACAGCAATTTAATGGCTTTACTTGTGGCTCCTTTGCTTGCCCCAATGTTTTCTTGTAATTCAAGAAAAGTAAAATATTTTTGATTTTTAACATATAAGAAACCT
>JADWMI010000286.1 GCA_015767395.1 Bacteroidota bacterium
GTTTTTTCTTCAATCACACTTCGCATTACTGATGTTCCATAAATAATAATAAACATAAAAATTAGATAGCCAAAACCTCCACCAGCAATCATCCTAAGAATACTTCCCATTTTTGAAGATTTTTCTCCTGAAAAGTTTTCAGAAGCTATTTCAACTGTCGTATCTGCAGCTTTTATTTTTTCAACATCAACTTGAAGTTCTTCTATTTTTAAATCACGTATTTTCCTTTCTAATTTATTTTCAATAGCAGTTATAACATTGATACTTGGATTATCAGCAGAATAAAATGCAACCCCATTTGATAAATTCTGAATGGTTTTATTTTTTGGAATGTATACCAATCCGTAGTAAAAATCTGCTGTTTTTAATTTTGCTTCCTCCAAACCTAATGGCGTTAGGTCTACATATTTTGTAGATTCAGAATCAATAAAAGCTGAAGACAATAATGTTGATTCATCAACAAAGGCAATTGTCTTTATTTCTTCACTGTTTTTTTCATTTAAAAAAACAATTAACATCATAAGACCCACCATTAATAATGGACTTAAAATTGTTAAAATAATAAATGATTTGTTTTTAACCTTGGCTAAAAATTCTCTTTTTATAATTAATTTTAATTTATTCATTGTTGGCAACTGCTTTTAAAAATATATCATTTGCACTTGGAATCACCTCAGTAAAATGAGTAATCTGGGCTTTATTATTTAAAAACTGAATTAAATCGGTAGAAGTTTCCTCCTTTTTTAAATTTACTAAAAGCCGTATGTTTTCATTAAAAGCAACGGATTTTATACTTTTCGTAACAAAATGAGTATTAATTTCATCCAAAAGAACCTCTTTATTAGAACAAGTTAAACCAACCTCAAACTGATTTGTTTTAAACTGTTGTTTAACTTCGTTTAGTTTTCCGTCTAATATTTTATTTGATTTATCAATCAAAGCTATATAATCGCATAACTCTTCAACTGATTCCATTCTATGGGTAGAAAAAATAATAGTAGCTCCTTCATCCCTCAATTGTAGAATTTCATCTTTAATCAAATTCGCATTAATGGGATCAAAACCGCTAAAAGGTTCATCAAAAATCAACAATTTTGGATTGTGCATTACAGTAACAATAAATTGTACTTTTTGCGCCATCCCTTTTGAAAGTTCTTGAATCTTCTTGTTCCACCAATCAGTAATTTCAAATTTTTCAAACCAATATTTAAGCTTCTTTTTAGCTTCAATATATGACATCCCTTTTAGCTGAGCCAAATACAAAGCTTGCTCCCCTACTTTCATGCTTTTATACAAACCTCGTTCTTCTGGTAAGTAGCCAATATTCTGTATATGGTGTGGTTGCAGAATTTCACCGTCCAATAGAATTTTCCCACTATCAGGCAATGTAATTTGATTTATGATTCTAATTAATGAAGTTTTTCCAGCCCCGTTTGGACCTAAAAGTCCAAATACACTTCCTTTTGGTACTGAAATTGAAACGTTGTTCAGTGCAGTAAAATTTCCATAATTTTTACTTACGCCTTCAACAGTTAAAACATTTTCCATGTTATATTTTTATTTCGTCGGACGAAAATAAACTTTATTGATAAGAAATATTAAAATTTATGATAAATATTAAAGAAGTTTATCAATGTATTTTTGTCTAATTTTTATTAAACCCTCTGTAGTCGCTTTTGGTTTTACAATCCTTAAAAACTCCTTAACACCACCATATATATAAACAACACCTTTGGCAATATCATAGTTTTTATCGGAAATATTGTTTTTAATTTCAAAAGTTATTGTTCTAAATTCTTCCCAAGTCATATACTTTGGTATCGTCACATAATAAGTATCCTCTTCTGTATTAGATTTAAAGATTCCTTCATCCAACTTTTCAATATTAAAAAAACGATTGATACGAATCAAAGAATCCGTTTCTTTAAATTTCTCACTTCTTGCAAATTCGTAACCTTCAGCCGCGTAATATTCTTGAATAGCCGCAATTTCAGGATACCTATTAATTCCTTTTACTCGAATACCATTTAATTTTCTTGAACCTATTTGAACTTCACATTTAGCACCATCTAAATTCAATCCATACTTTTTATTAATACTGGCTGTAACCCTTAAAGTTTTCTCAAATGAATTTGGCGTTTTGGTAACAAAAATTATTGAATCTGGTTTGTTAATATCTGTAAAACGGCTATAGTAAGAACCATAAGCATTGGGAACATTTATGACAAAAGTTCTTGGTATTTTATTTTCATCTACTGTATCAATATTTTCTTGTTTAATAATCTTTCCAATATATTCTAAAGAAGCCATAATTATAAATTTGTATTTAGTTTTTTAAACTTATCCATTTTTTTTTTAATAAACAAGCAAATTTGCATTACAATATAAATTTTATGTGTTTATTATGCGTGCATAGTATTTTTTCCTATATTTGATAAATGCAGAAACAACAAACGTTAGATCACGCTCTTAGAGCAACTTGGCAAGCCGTTGCCAAAATGTACAATGAACAAGCTGTAAAACATGACAGTACAATGGCTATGGCATTTGTATTACTAACAATTGATATTGAAAATGGCACACCTTCAACATCACTTGGTCCATTAATGGGAATGGAACCCACCAGTCTCTCTCGTATTTTAAAAAGCATGGAAGAAAAAGGGGCTATATACCGTGAAAAAAACCCAGAAGATGGTCGTGGTGTCCTCATAAAATTAACTGAATTTGGTATTGAAAAAAGAAACATTTCAAAAGAACATGTGATACTTTTCAATGAAACAGCAAAAAGCCAATTGTCGGAAACACAAATAAAACATTTTTTTGAAGTTACTGAGGCCATTAACAAACTGATTATCGAAAAATCAATTTTTGAAACTATTACTACTAAATAAATACACATAATATGAAAAGAGCAATAAAAAAAGTAGCTGTTATAGGTTCTGGGATTATGGGATCTGGTATCGCTTGCCATTTTGCAAACATTGGTGTAGAAGTTATACTTCTTGATATTATTCCACGTGAATTAAATGACCTTGAAAAAGCAAAAGGCCTCACACTTGAAAACAAAACTGTGCGAAATAGATTGGTTAACGACAGCTTAAAAGCTTCATTAAAATCTAAGCCATCGCCTATTTACAATCAAAAATTTGCAAACAGAATTTCAACAGGGAATTTAGAGGACGATTTACATAAGATTAAAGATGTTGATTGGATTATGGAGGTCGTTATTGAGCGACTAGACATTAAAAAATTAGTTTTTGAAAAAATTGAAAAACATCGCAAACCTGGCACTTTAATTACTTCGAATACTTCTGGAATCCCAATCAGTCATATGAATGAAGGTAGAAGCGAAGATTTTCAAAAACACTTTGCTGTAACTCACTTTTTTAATCCGCCTCGTTATTTAAAACTCTTTGAAGTGGTTCCTGGGCCAAATTGCTCACAAGAAGTTACAGACTTTTTAATGTTATATGGTGAAAAATTCTTAGGAAAAACATCCGTTTTAGCAAAAGACACACCAGCCTTTATTGGAAATAGAGTTGGAATTTTCGGTATTATGAGTTTGTTCCACCAAGTAAAAGAATTAGGGTTAACTGTTGAAGAAGTAGATAAATTAACGGGACCTGTAATTGGACGTCCAAAATCTGCCACCTTCAGAACGGTAGATGTTGTTGGCTTAGATACGCTGGTTCACGTAGCCAACGGAATTTATGAAAA
>JADWMI010000287.1 GCA_015767395.1 Bacteroidota bacterium
TTATAGTACAGGTGAATTTTCCATATTGAATTCGGGAAACAAAATTTTTATTGATAATATAACTTTTGTGAATTCTATGAAAATTATTTGGTAATATCTCTTCAAAAGTTTTAAGTGTTTTAAAAGCACTTATCACATTGCCATCGGTCATGTAAAAATCGGTAGTATTATTATCTGCTTTCAAAAACAATATTTCATCAGTTTTTAGATATTGATAATCTTTATATGATTTCAAACAAATATTTTTTCTTGAACGGGCCGGGATTTTTTTCAAAACCCTTAATACTGTTTTACGAATTTCCACTTCTTCTAATGGCGTTAATAAGAAATCGAAAAAGCCATTTTTAATCACCTCGTAAATTTTATCTTTTGTTGAGGATACGGCTATAAATATTGGAAAATCGTCATTAAACAAGTTTAATTCCTGCGCAAATTCAAACGGATTTTCAATAACATTGTCTATGTTAAAAAACACCAGGTCAGGCGTTTCTTTTAAAATAGTATTCATGGCATCCTTATAATCACTGGATACACCAATACAATTAAACTCATAATAATCTTCCAAAACATTTTTAATGTTTTGGATAGTGCCAGAATCGTCGTCAATAATAAAATAATTTCTCATAATTTGGAGGGGTCAAATTGATAAGTTATAAACTTACTACAATTATAATTAAAATCAGTATGGTTTATCCATCCATTTTTTACGGTTAAAAAATCACTTAAGAGACATAAGATTCTTAATTTTATCAATATTAATTTACTAAACAAGTTGTTTTACATTATTTGAATAAAACCATAAATTACAGTTGATTAACCATTTCAAAACAGAAACATGAACCCTAAAACGAATTCTGAAAATACAAATAGCCCAGCAGAAAATTCGAATACCCCTGTTTCAGGAAACAACCGTGAACAACAAAATATCATCTACCCAACTGATATTCAAGGATTGTTTGATCGCTTAGGAATTATTTAATAAATATTAATTAGCTTCAATTACAAAAAATAAAATATTAATTCAGCTTGCCATTCTTACTATTAATTCAACCCCAATTTTTTCCTTTAGCAAACAAATAGTGAACCCCACACTATTTGTTTGTTAAAATTTTTAAATTTAGCCGGCAAAACTTTTTCTTCCATTTTACACTTTATAAGAAAACTGTCAAAACACTTGTAAATAAAGGAGATTGAAACAAAAGCACATAAAAAAGCATCTCAATTGAGATGCTTTTGCTGTTTGGACGGTACTTATTTTGATTTTCTGCTTTAATGTATTTCAGTATGTTATATAATTTTAATTCTTTTTTGTACCGTAATTTACACTGTTAATATCTAAATTATTAAACTCCTTTACTAATTTAGTAGTGTCTCTAATTTCTCTCTTAATACATTTTCTGGTGCTACCCCATTTAATGTATCAACTACTTCACCATTTTTTAAGAAAAATAGTGCAGGTATGCTTCTTACTCCAAATTTTGAAGCTAGTTCACTATTTTGATCTACATTCACTTTTTGAATTTCAATGTTACCTTCATATTCTTTAGCTAATTTTTCTACGGTTGGTAATAGTGACTGACAAGGGCCACACCAATCTGCATAAAAATCTAATAATATAGGTTGGCCTTGTTCAATTAAAGTATCGTAATCTTTACTGTTTTCTATTGTTTTCATAATTTCTTTGTTTTAATGTTATTAATTAATTTTAACACTACAAAGATGCGAACTGAATAGATGTATTTGTTAGGTAATAATTCCCTAAGAGTTGGCAATTTTACTAATTTATTTTTTCTTTAAATATGGAAGGGGAAACACCTTCTTGTTTCTTAAAAAATCGACTAAACGTTTGAATATCATCATAGCCAATTTCATAAGCTATTTCTTGAATTTGCTTATCTGAATAACGTAAAAGTCTTTTTGCTTCTAACATTTTCCGTTCATGAATATATTGTAATGGTGATTTAGAACTGATTTTAGAGAAAATATTAGATAAAGTTTTTGGTGATTTATTTAATAGTTCTGCATATTCAGCAACACTATGTTTTTCTTTAAAATGTTGTTCCACCAAAAAATTAAATTCTCTAACAATATCTAATGCTACTTTTTCTTTTGGATAATGGGCTTGGGATTTAAACAGTCTGGTACAGAGGATTAAATATCTTTTTAGCATCATTTGCAACATATCAATTTGCAAGTTGTCCTTTGATTTCATTTCAATATTAAACATCTTCCATAATGTTTCAAATTGCTCTATTTCTTCATCAAGTATTTTAATAATTGGTAATTGTGACGCTCCAAAAAACAATATTCCTTTACATCCAACCTCTGCATCATGGTCTAAAACGCAATAAAAAGATCTGTTAAATCTTAGAAGTCTAATTCGGTCAATGTTTTTCACCGTGACTTTATGAAACTCCGTCAAAAAAACAATCTGATTTTTAGTGAAAACATATTCTTGACCATCAATTATTAGTATATTAAAATCTGATTCAAACCATAAAACGGTTAAACTGCCTTCAATAATTTCTTCAAAAACATCACAATTCTGCTTTTCAAGTGTTTGAAGTTGAAGATACTCTTTAGTGTTTCCAATAAATTTCATACGAGATCAATAATTTTATTATTTACCTGGATTTGTTCTAAACACATAGGCAAAACTCAATGCAAAAATGGCATAAATAACTGTTAGTGAAATAAATATTTCCTGATGCATCTCAATACTACTCACCAATTTTACCAAAGCAAATGCCCCTACTCCAAAATGCATAAAATTACCTATAGCAATAGGCCTATTATAAATACCTCCAATGATAGAGCCTTTGGCCATCCAATTCATCATGGAAAAACCCAAATATAATGCTCCTAATAATTGGAAAGATAAGGTTGAGATTATATTGGTGTCAAGATTTAAATATTCTGTGATTTCTATAGGAATAAAGGATAAACTCAATCCAATAATCCCTAGGATTATTGCACTTGCAGTCATTAATAGTTTTGTATTCATTAGGTTAATGTTAATATTAGATTTTGAAATGTCGTTCTTTTTCTATCTTAATTACATTCCATTCATTATAATTAAGTTTTGATTAGCATTTTATGATTGTAATCTAATATAAATTAACCAATAATGACTCATATTAATCCATAGATTTATTAGAATACGGGGCATATCTACTTCTGGAATATTCATCCTATTTTTTTATAGTAAAAGTACATGTTAAACCTACACAGAAGTTTCTCGGTAATCTTTCAATACCAAAAATTGTTCTTGAATGTACTCCTTTTTCTTCTAATATATTAACAAACAAATCAGAAGCTCCATCAACAACTTCTGGGGAGTCATCCCAGTTTTCAGAAGATTGATAGTATGCCTCAATATGATTTAAACCAATAACATTCTCAAAACCTACTTTCGCATGCACTTGCGCAAGTACATTTAAGGCACATAATTCCATTGCTTTACCACCTTCTTTAGTAGTGATTTCTTTTCCTAATCGCCCTTGATATAAATAATTTTCATTGTTTATAGGAAATTGAATGGCTACGTAAGCCATTTCTCCTCTTACGTTCACCGAAACATAAGAACCTCCTGGAGTTGACACTTCAGGAAGTTCAAGTTTATATTTAATCAGATTATCTTTTAGATTCATCTTCCCTTTTTATTAAATAAAAGATCTATTTCTGGACGTTTTAAAATCCATTTTCAATTAAT
>JADWMI010000288.1:0-2526 GCA_015767395.1 Bacteroidota bacterium
TAGAAGAAAATCTCTTTTACTTTCGATTTTGTTTCCGAAGGTAATACAACTATTTCATCACCAACTGAAATATCACCACCATAAACTTTGCCTGCATACCCTCTGTAATCGTGATATTCTTCGGTTTTTGGGCGAATTACATATTGAACAGGAAAACGAACTTTACCTTTATTATAAATATCTTGGGTATCAATTTTCTCTAAATGCTCTAATAAAGTCTGACCTTTATACCAATCCATATTAGTCGAATCTGTCACCACATTATCACCTTTTAAAGCACTTACTGGAATAAAAGTTATTTGTTGATCTTCGTAATCACTCTTTTCAACTACTTTTTGAAAATCAGCCTTGATTTCATTGTATCTTTCTTCCGAAAAATCAACCAAGTCCATTTTATTTACCGCTACAATTACATCTTTAATTCTCAATAAATTATTAATGAAAAAGTGACGATATGTTTGCTCAATAACACCGTGACGTGCATCAATTAAAATAATTGCTACTTGTGAAGTTGATGCTCCAGTAACCATGTTCCTTGTATACTCAACGTGACCCGGAGTATCTGCTATGATATAACTCTTGGTAGCGGTTGAAAAATAAATATGCGCTACATCAATTGTAATCCCTTGTTCACGTTCAGCGACTAAACCGTCTGTTGCCAAAGAAAAATCTAAATAATCATATCCTTTTTGCTTCGAACTACGCTCAATAGCTTCTAATTTATCACTTGTTAATGATTTTGTATCGTACAACAATCGACCAATTAAAGTACTTTTTCCATCATCTACACTTCCTGCTGTTGCTATTTTTAAAACTTCCATTCTTTTTAGTTTTTTGTTGTTAGTTGTTAGTTTTTTGTTGAATCAACTAGAAACTTTCAACTTTTTGCTTTTGACTTTTAGCTTTCGACTTAAAAGTACCCTTGTTGCTTGCGTTCTTCCATCGCTGCTTCAGATCGCTTATCATCAATTCTTGCACCTCTTTCTGAAATACTTGAATCTCTAATCTCTGAAACTACTTGACTAATTGTTGTTGCATACGAAGCCACAGCTGCTGTACAACTCATATCTCCAACAGTTCTAAAACGGACAATACGCTCTTCAACTTCTTCATCTTCATCTCTATAAACGTGTTCTGACGCTGTCCAAATTAACCCATCACGAACAAATGTTTCACGTGGATGAGAAAAATAAATAGAAGGAATTTCTAAATTTTCACGTTCGATATAGGTCCATACGTCTAATTCTGTCCAGTTTGAAATTGGAAAAACACGAACGTTTTGTCCAAAATCAATTTCTCCATTTAACATATCAAATAATTCAGGGCGTTGGTTCTTTTCATCCCATTGACCAAAATCATCACGAACTGAAAAAATACGTTCTTTAGCTCTCGCTTTTTCTTCATCACGACGTGCGCCTCCAATACAGGCATCAAATTTGAATTCTTCAATAGCATCCAACAATGTTGTTGTTTGCAACATATTTCTACTTGAATATCTTCCAGATTCTTCTTTAACTTTACCTTCATCAATAGAATCTTGAACATTTCTTACAATTAATTCCAAGCCCAATTCTTCAACCAATCTATCTCTAAATTCAATGGTTTCTGGAAAGTTGTGCCCTGTATCAATATGCATTAATGGAAAAGGAATTTTAGCAGGGTAAAAAGCTTTTTGCGCCAATCTCACCAAAACTATTGAATCTTTCCCACCAGAAAATAACAATACTGGTTTTTTAAATTGCGCCGCAACCTCTCTAAAAATATAAATTGCTTCGTTCTCTAATTGATTTATTTGAATCGTTTCTGTCATCTTTCTATTTTTATGAATGCAATCCACATTCTCTATTCGATAATACTTTTGTTGGGTCAAAATATTTGAACTCATTTGGTAAATTATTCTCCTCCAAATAAGCATCTAATGCTGCATCTGACCAATGATAAAACGGACTTACTTTTAGCATTCCATCTTTGCTCAATGAAACGATATCAATACTACTTCTAAAAGCAGTTTGACCACTTCTTAAATTTGTAAACCACACATCTGGCTTGTGTTCTTCCATTGCTCTATTAAAAGGCTCCAACTTCACTTGTTCAGTAAAAATTGCATGATTTGGATCTTCAATTTGTGGAATTCCCATTACAGAATCTCTATAAGCCGAAGTTTGCTTTGGCACATATAAATGAACATTTAAACCTAAGGAATGAATAATTTCATTCGCGTGTTTATATGTTTGCGGCGTATTGTAGCCCGTATCACACCAAATCACCTTCATGTCACTTTCAACCTGCGAGCAAGCATGTAAAATTGCCACCTCATAAGGTCTAAAATTTGTTGTTACCAAGGCGTTTTTTGCAATACTATTAGCCCAAGCAATAATTTCGATTGCTGATTTATCTTTTAAATCTTTATTAATTTGTTCTATATCCAAATTTCTCATTATTTTCCCCATTTTATAATATTCCAAAGTCGCTCGTGAAAAAAGTACAATACCATTTTTGTTACTACTTCAATTGACCCAATAGACA
>JADWMI010000288.1:2626-3711 GCA_015767395.1 Bacteroidota bacterium
TCGATAGGGTTTTAGATTCTTGAAGTGGCCATTTTTAACATATTCATAAAAATGAGTACTGATTATTAACTATTTAATGCTTGCTTGATATCCTGAAGTATGTCATTCACATTTTCTAAACCAACTGAAATTCGCACCAAACCTGGTGTAATTCCAACCGCTAAACGCTCTTCCTCACTCAATTTACTATGCGTTGTGGAAGCTGGATGTGTAACTATGGTTCTAGTATCTCCTAAATTAGCTGACAACGAGCACATTTTTATCGCATCTAAAAATTTTCTACCTGCTGCTATTCCTCCTTTTACTTCAATTGCAATAATATTTCCACCCAATTTCATTTGCTTTTTAGCAATTTCATAATGCGGATGTGATTTCAAAAATGGATATTTTACATTTGAAATATGCTCATTATTTTCAAGAACCTCAGCCATTTTCATTGCATTTTCACAATGCCTATCCACGCGAACCGCCAAAGTTTCCAAACTCTTACTCAAAACCCAGGCATTGAAAGGTGATAACGAAGGACCCGTATTTCGAGCAAATAAATAAATCTCACGAATTAAATCAGCCCTACCAACTACAACGCCACCTAAAACACGGCCTTGCCCATCCATTAATTTAGTTGCTGAATGCACCACTAAATCAGCTCCATATTTTATTGGCTGTTGAATATATGGCGTTGCAAAACAGTTGTCTATTATCAATAATAAGTTGTGTTTTTTTGCAATTTCACCAAGCAATTCTAGATCAATAATATCAACTCCAGGATTGGTTGGAGATTCTGCATATAATATTTTTGTAGCAGGTGTGATCAATCCTTCTATTTCAGACGGATTGTTAATATCAAAGTACGATGTTGTAATATTCCATTTTGGAAAATATTTAGTAAACAACGTATGCGTTGAACCGAAAATGGAACGTACCGAAACAATATGATCTCCACTACTCAATAATGAGGCGAAAGTTGAATAGATTGCAGCCATTCCAGAAGCAAAAGCATATCCGTCCTCGCCACCTTCCATTTTCATAACTTTTTCAACAAATTCTGACGTATTCGGATTGCTATAACGAGAATAAATATTTTT
>JADWMI010000289.1 GCA_015767395.1 Bacteroidota bacterium
TGAAGTTTAAATTGATTCAATCAAAATATTTAGATATGAATGCTGTGTTTGAACCTTTTGAAAAAGATTTGAGTTCTTTTACTGAAGAGGATTACTACAATCTAGAGCCTTATATTTTAGAGAAAGATATTCCTTCGATACAGGAATCTGTTAAAAATGGGATTCTTACTTATGAGAAAATTGTTCTTTTTTATTTGTATAGAATTAGAAAATTTGAAAGTAATAATGAACTTGCTTTACACGCAATTATTTCATTAAATCCAAATATTGTTAGGGAGGCTAGGGAGAAAGATAGAGATAAACTCCCAAATACTAATTATTCATTATATGGATTGCCTATTTTATTGAAAGACAATATCAATACCCAAGGAATGCCAACTACTGCTGGTGCCTATGTCTTAGAAGGAAATATTAATACAGATGATGCCTTTATTGTTAAGAGGTTAAAAGAAAACGGGGCCCTTGTTTTAGGTAAAGTAAATTTAAGTGAATGGGCCTATTTCTTTTGTAAAGGATGCCCAGTAGGTTATAGTGCTATTGGTGGACAAACTTTGAATCCATATGGTAGAAAAATATTTGAAACAGGTGGTTCAAGTGCAGGAAGTGGCGTGAGTGTTGCTGCTAATTATGCGATTGCTGCTGTTGGAACCGAAACTTCAGGTTCTATTTTATCTCCGTCAAGTAAAAATTCTGTTGTAGGGTTAAAACCAACAATTGGCCTGTTAAGTAGAACTGGAATTGTACCCATTTCAAGCACCTTGGATACGCCTGGCCCAATGACAAAGAGTGTGATTGATAATGCCATTTTTTTATCAGCTATGAATGGAGAGGATATAGAAGATTTATCAACTTCAAATATCAATCACGCTATAAATTATTTTGAAGGTGTTCTTTCATCAAGTATAGAAGGTAAAAGATTTGGTGTTTTAAAATCATTATAAAATAATGCAATATATGCTGAAACAATTGGTAAACTTAAAGCTGCTGGAGCTGAGATTTTTGAATTTGATCCTTTAGAAATTAGGTTGGAAGGTTTTACAACGCTTTTAAATTTAGATATGAAGAGCGACCTGCCAAATTATATAAAAAACGATGCAGATAAGAACATTGAAATTTCAAATATTCAAGATATTATGAGTTTCAACCTTTTGGACATTGTAGACCGTGCACCTTATGGTCAGCAATTATTTGAGGGTATCGTAGTAGATTCAACCTCAAAAGCAGCCTTTGATGAACTAAAAGTTAATTTAAACCGAAAGGGCGTAACATTTTTTAAAACACCTATGGATGAATTCAACTTAGATGCTATTTTGTCTATTAATAATTATCATGCTGGTTTTGCTGCTGTAGCAAAATATCCTTGCTTAACAATACCTATGGGGTACGAAAAAACTGGAGAACCTTTAAATTTAACATTTATAGCAAAACCTTTTGAAGAATTACAGTTGTTACAAATGGGTTATGCATTTGAGCAACTTACAAAAAGTAGAAAACTACCGAATTATTATCAATAAAGAGTTTAGTTAAAAGGTTGGTTTGCAACTTAAAAGTAGTATTTTTGCCCACCTTAAACTAAAAAGATGAGAACCAAGTCAAAAAAAGAGAACAAAATTAATGTCGTTACTTTAGGATGTTCAAAAAACGTTTACGATAGTGAAGTTTTAATGGGGCAGCTGAAAGCTAATAATAAAAATGTTGTTCATGAAGATGAAAATGATGATGGCAATATTGTAGTTATTAATACATGTGGTTTTATAGGCGATGCCAAAGAAGAATCGATCAATACCATTTTACATTATGTAAATAAAAAGGAACAAGGAGAGGTAGATAGGGTTTATGTTTCAGGATGTCTAAGTGAACGTTACAAGCCAGATTTACAAAAAGAAATTCCCAATGTTGATGAATATTTTGGCACTCATGATTTACCTAATTTATTAAAGGTTTTAGAAGCAGATTACAAGCATGAGCTAATTGGTGAACGTTTAACAACTACGCCAACTCATTATGCTTATTTAAAAATTGCAGAAGGTTGTGATAGACCTTGTTCGTTTTGTGCAATACCATTAATGCGTGGAAAACATGTTTCAACACCTATCGAAAACTTAGTAATTGAAGCTACTAAATTGGCGAAAAAAGGCATTAAAGAATTGATTTTAATAGCACAGGATTTAACTTATTATGGGTTGGATATTTACAAAAAAAGAGCTTTAGCGGATCTATTAAAAGAATTAGCTAAAATAGATGGCATTGAGTGGATTCGTTTGCATTATGCTTTTCCTACAGGGTTTCCATTAGATGTTTTGGAAGTTATCCACAACGAGCCTAAAGTTTGTAATTACTTAGATATTCCATTGCAGCATATAAATGATGATATTCTGAAATCTATGAGAAGAGGTACTTCCCATGAAAAAACAACCAATTTAATTGCTGAATTTAGAAAGTCTGTTCCAGATATGGCTATTAGAACAACATTGATTGTTGGTTATCCAGGTGAAACGGAAGCAAATTTTCAAGAGTTGAAAGATTGGGTAGAAGAAATGCGATTTGAGCGTTTAGGTGCTTTTGCTTATTCTCATGAGGAAAATACGCATGCTGCAAATTTAGTTGATGATGTTCCTGAAGAAGTGAAGCAACAACGTGTAAATGAAATAATGGAATTACAGAGTCAGATTTCTTTTGATTTAAATCAAGAAAAGGTCGGTAAAACTTTTAAAGTGATTATTGACAGAAAAGATGGAAATGACTTTGTTGGTAGAACTGAATTTGATTCTCCAGATGTTGATAACGAAGTATTGATTGATGCAACACAGCATTATGTACAAGTGGGTAAATTCGCCCAAATAAAAATAACTTCAGCTTCAGAATTTGATTTATTTGGTGAGCCAGTATAATTGAATGCTAAATAATAATTTAAAAAGCGAGTTCAAAACTCGCTTTTTAAATTATTGTAAGTTCTTTTCAAAAAGAATTTTTAGTACTTTTAAGCGTTATAGATTACCAATAATTGTTAAACTTGGTCCACTAAATGATAGGTCGGCTTCCCCTTTCCAATAATCTTTTTTCACATCTGCATTTATTTTAAAGTATCTATAGTCAACAGCGATTCCTAAGTTTTTAATAATTTGGTAATGTACTCGTGGTCCAAAATCCCATAGTGAACCTGAAAATTCGTCAATCGATATACCAAACCAATCGAATCTGGCCGTAAAGGCCCATTTTTCAACTGGGGCATAATAATACCACAAAGCAATATTTGGTAGTGGAGCGGTAAAAGAAGTAGAAACTGATTTAAACCCATTATCATTTCCATTTACTATAATGTTTCCTTTTATAAATGGTCCAATATCCATAACGTGAAAGCCCAATCCGCCTCCAAGTTCATGTTTGTCACCAGACGAAATAACTCTTCCTACAAAAGTCCGATACAAATTAATATTATATCCAATTTTTACATTGCTTCCACTTTCAAATGTATAGTCACCAGCTATAATATCCTCTTCTAAAACAGCCTTATTTGAATAGCCTGCATTAAAATATTCAACTGCAAGTTTCCATTTTTTGGAAAACCTCCAATCAAAAGAAATTTGTGGTCTTACGGAATTGTTATTAAAATCAAAGGATTCATCAAATTCAATTATATTATTATCTGTAGAGCCATCAACACTAAATTTCACCTTTTGGTTTGGAATGAACATACC
>JADWMI010000290.1 GCA_015767395.1 Bacteroidota bacterium
ATCCTTTTTTAACAACAAGTCAAACAATAACAATTCAAGTTTCAAACAACAATACTCAAGCACCAGACGGGCCATGTTATGATGAAACTACCTTAGAGTTTATTGTAGATGTTTCGCCAGTTGCCTATCCGGTAACCATTGCACCGGCCTGCGATGATGAATCAAACGACGGAATTTATGATTTTGACACTACAACAATACAGTCTGCTATATTAGGTGGCCAAACAGGAATGGAAGTTCATTATTACGACCAATTAGGAAATGAATTATCAAGTCCACTTCCCAATCCATTTACAACAGTAACAAAAACAATCTCAGTTCAAGTAATAAATCCATTAAACATAACTTGTGAAGCCAGTTCAACCATAGATTTTATTGTGATTCCATTACCTGACTTTGACGTTATTACTCCTCAAATTATTTGTATTACAGATCCTGTATCAACAATTACATTGGAAGTTTCCCAAGAAAACCCACAAGAAATTTTAGATTATGAATGGAAAAATTCTAGTGGATCCTTACTTTCTACTGATAAATCGTATAATGCTTCAAACCCTGGAACTTATTTTGTTACGCTCACCAAAACAGACGGTACTTTGTGCACACGAACAAAAGAAATAGTGGTAGATCCTTCTATAATTGCATCGATCACACAAGATGATATTATTGTTGAGGATGATACCGATAACAACACCATTACTATAATTACGGATAATTTAGGAGTTGGAGATTATGAATTTGCCATAGATGAATCGTTTTCATTCCAAGATGAGCCATTCTTTGATTACGTTGAAGCAGGAATTCATACCATTTTTGTTCAAGACAAAAACAACTGTGGAGTCTCACAAATTGATGTATCAGTTATTGGGTTTCCAAAGTTTATAACACCAAACAACGATGGTTTTAACGATAAATGGAATGTTATTGGAATTGACACGAACAAATACCCTACCGCCAAAATTTATATTTTTGACAGGTTTGGTAAGTTAATTACCGTGATTGATTCTGATAGTGAAGGGTGGGATGGCTACTACAATGGTGAATCTTTACCTTCTACAGATTATTGGTTTTCTGTTGAGCTTATAGATTCAAATGGAAATTCTCGGATAAGAAAAGGGCACTTTACCTTAATAAGAAAATAAATTTCCTCCTATTTTATTAGTTCTTTATATATTTGATGATTCTAATCTTTTTAATCTAAATGAATAAGTTAATTTTTATTTTTTTCTTTCTAAGTTCAGCCATTTTATTTGCACAGGGAGAAGCAAATAATTGGTTTTTTGGACAAAATGCTGGAATTAACTTTAACGGTGGTAAGGCAACCACAATAACTGGAAGTTTAAGTACACTTGAAGGATGTGCTTCATTTTCAAATAGAAATGGGGATTTGCTTTTTTATACTGATGGCAAATATGTTTGGGACAGAAACAATAGATTAATGCCTAACGGAAATGGGACCTTAAAAGGTCATCCGTCAAGCACACAATCAGCTATAATTGTACCAAATCCAAAAAACGACAATCAATATTATATTTTCACTGTTGGCGCAATTGTTCGAGACGAAGGTGAATTTGGCTTACATTATTATATTGTAGATATGACTCAAAATGCAGGGCTCGGTGATGTGATTATTAGTCCTTCGAATTCATTATCAGGCTCAAAAAGTGATAGTTGGACAGAAAAAGTCACTTCAGTAAAAGGGGCTGATTGTAATACTTTTTGGATAATTTCGTTAGTAGAAAATACATTTTACAGTTTTAAGATCGATGATGTAGTAGGTTTAAACACTTCCCCTATAAAATCAACAGTTAATTATGTTTCATCAGACCGGAGAGGATATTTAAAAGCTTCACCAAATGGAGAAAAATTAGCTAGCGCAACTTTTACTCAATATTATGATAACGAAAACAACGTAAATGTTATAGGTCCGGGCAAACTTCATTTGTACAACTTTAATGATAACACAGGTAAGGTTTCAGTGAATGGTATTGAAATAATTTCTAATGCTCAAGTTGATGGAGCTCCTTATGGTGTTGAGTTTTCCGCATTGTCAACTAAACTCTATTGTTCAACTTTTGATGGAAACAAGAATAAGCTCTATCAATTTGATCTAGAAAATGCAAATTCTAAAACGATTATAAAATCTCAAACAGGGTATCGAGGTGCCTTACAATTAGCTCCTAACGGAAAAATTTATGCTACTGTACCTGTAAGCTATAACAATGGTACAAATTTCTTAGACGCTATAAATTCACCTGATGAAATAGGTGCAAATTGTAATTATCAATCAGACGCATTAAATCTAGGGTCTGGAATGGCAATGCAAGGATTACCTCCTTTTATTGCTTCATTATTATTACCCATTGAAATAACAAGTGTTGAAAAAAACAACGAAATAATTACAAATCAGACTTTAAAATTATGTGTAGGAAGTGATTATACTTTTAACGCTGAAATTTTACCCGGGAACCCAACTTATTCTTGGTTTCACAACGGTGTAGGAGAAGTAAATACTACATCAAGTTTTACCATATCAAATGTTCAATTAAATGATGCAGGGATTTATGAATTAGAAGTGAACCTAATTGACATTTGCGGATTTCCTATTATATATAAAGGGAATTTTGAAATTGAAGTTTATATACCACCTTCTACATTTAATACTATTATTTACGATCAATGTGATATTGACGCTAATAGTATTGATGGTGAAACCTTATTTAATTTAGAAACAAAATTATCTGAAATCACAAATAACGATCTAAATCTTGAAGTCTTATTTTATGAATCACAAATTGAATTAGACAATAATTTACCCATTTCAGATATCACAGAATACACGGCATCTAATAACACCCAATTACTAGTAAAGGTAACAAACAAATTATCTGGATGCTATACAATTGGTTCAATGGAATTAAATGTTTATCCAACAAGTTTAGATTCTTATGACAGTCTATATACTTGTGAAAATGATATAGCAAACAGTAATGATACTAAAAGTGTTGGAAATGGCTTAGGAACATTTGATTTTGAAAATAAAAGGCAGTCCATTTATTCAATTTTTACAGATCCAAATATTGAGGTTCAGTTTTTTGAAAATACAAGCGATGCACAGTTACAAATAAATCCAATAGCAGGAATTAATGATTTTCCAAACATAGATATTTTTGTGAGAATTTCTAACAAAACAACAAATAATTGTATTTCAGTTGGAAAATTTAGCCTAATTATCAACCCAATTCCGCTCCCTAAAGGTAATGAGGAAATAATTATTTTATGTGTTAATAACCCTAGAGACAACCCTCAATTATTTACTGAACAGTTAGATGGTGGAACTGGTGTTATTGATGACACCTACCAATGGTATTTAAATGGGAATCTAATCTCGGGAGCTTCCAACTCAACTTTTGATGCCAATGCTGAAGGAAACTATACAGTTGAAGTAACACATAAATATGAAAATAATTTAACCGATTTAAACGATGACAGCTATTGCGACGGCTATAACACTTTTAATGTAGTAGAATCAAATTTTGCGGCAATCAATCAGAACGATTTAATAATAACGGATGATTCTACTAACAATTCAATAAAAATAGATATTTCCAATCAAAATCTTGGTTTGGGTGATTATGAATACATGTTGGTTGACGATAAAGGTACTGTCGAATATCAGTATCAGATTGACCCATATT
>JADWMI010000291.1:0-1423 GCA_015767395.1 Bacteroidota bacterium
TTTATTGTATTGTTTGTTTCTTCTTATGATACCTCAAACATTATTAAATGATAGAATAATAGTTTCAAATTTATTTATCCTATTTGCATTAAGACGAATTTTAAGTTTACGAACACAAATTAGTTTAAAGAAAAAGTTGTTTGATGCTTCGTTTTGGATAGCAATTGCTGCACTATTTTATTTTTGGGCCATCTTATTTTTTATATTAATATATGCTGTGTTAACGCTTTATACTGATAATAAAATCAAAAATTGGATTGTCCCTTTTACGGGGGTTCTAGTTGTGTTTTTAGTTTCAATATGTTACTCGGTTATTATCTATGACGACTTTTTTGAAGCCTTGAACTTTTCTTTTAGCACGAGTTTAGATTTTAGTAATTATAATTCGTTAAAGTATGTTATAGCCATTACAATAGTATTGTCGTTTGGAATTTGGTCTTCCATTTTTTATTTGAAATCAATAAAAAATCAATTAAAAAAAATCAGACCTGTTTACAAAGCTATTTTTGTAATGTTGTTAATCGCGTTTTCAATAGTAGTAATTGCGCCAGTAAAAAGCGGAAGTGAGTTTTTGTTTCTTTTTGCCCCATTGGCTATTATTGTTACAAATTATATTGAGACAATACAAGAAAATTGGTTTAGAGAGGTTTTTCTGTTGGTATTAATTATTACGCCAATAGCGCTATTAATGTTGTAGTTTTTCACCAAATGCTAAATCTCCAGCATCTCCTAAACCCGGAATAATATAACCTTTGTCGTTAAGTTTTTCATCAATAGTAGCAATCCATAAATGCGTATTATTATCAAAATGTTTTCCAATATAATCAACACCTACTTGAGCGCCAATAACACTTACTAAATGAATATTTTTTGGAGTTCCAAAAGGTTTTAACGCTTCAAAAGTTGCTACCATAGATTGTCCAGTTGCTAGCATAGGATCCGCCAAAATCAAAGTTTTGTTTTCAAGATTAGGACAGGCAAGATATTCAACAATTATCTCAAAACTTTCAGGATCATGCTTATGATGTCTGTATGCCGAAATAAAAGCATTTTCAGCATTATCAAAGTAATTCAATAATCCATTATGCAATGGTACTCCTGCCCTCAAAATAGAACACAACACAATATCATTATCAAGAGTCATAATTTTTGCTGTACCCAAAGGCGTGTTAATATCTGAAGATTGATAATTTAAAACCTTACTTAATTCATACCCAAGAATTTCACCAGTACGTTCTATATTTCGCCTAAAACGCATACTGTCTTTTTGAATTTCTTTATCTCTCATTTCAGAAATAAAGGTGTTTAGTATAGAGTTTTTTAAGGATAAATTATGAATATGCATCGCTGTACGTGGAGTTGTATGAATGGTAAAGTTAATTAAATAGACTTATATTTACATCTTAAATTTAATATACAATGT
>JADWMI010000291.1:1433-3698 GCA_015767395.1 Bacteroidota bacterium
ATACAATGTTTGCCAGTAAAGCCAATTTGATTTTTCAGGACGTTATAGAAAAATATCATGTTATTAATTCGGTCGATCAATCTTTCACAAATAAATATGATAAGAATACGCATTTAATTGAACATTTATTATATAGAAAATGTTGGATAGATACAGTACAATGGCATTATGAAGACATTATTCGCGATCCACAAATAGACCCTGTTGGAGCATTAAAACTGAAGCGTAAGATTGATGCCTCTAATCAAGACAGGACAGATATGGTAGAGTACATTGATAGCTATTTTTTAGAAAAGCATGATGCTGTTGATGTAAAGACAAATGCAACTATTAATACAGAAAGCCCTGCTTGGGGAATTGACAGACTATCTATTTTGGCATTAAAAATTTATCATATGAACGAAGAAGCAACTCGTAATGACGCTTCAGATTCACACAGAGCTTCTTGTCAAACAAAATTAGAGATCTTATTAGAGCAAAGAGTTGATTTATCAACTGCTATTGACACATTGTTAGATGATATTGAAAATGGAGATAAATACATGAAAGTGTATAAGCAAATGAAGATGTATAATGACGATGAATTAAACCCTGTATTAAGAGGTCAGAAATAATAGGCTCAATACTCAAGATGCCTAAGCCAAAACACATACTAGTTATTCGTCTTTCAGCAATGGGAGATGTTGCAATGACAGTTCCAGTATTATCTGCTTTAACCGAACAATATCCAGATATAAAAATAACGGTTTTAACAAGAGAGTTTTTCGCACCTTTTTTTAGAGACTTAAAAAATGTAAATGTGTTTTCAGCAGATGTTAAGAATAAACACAAAGGCGTTTCAGGACTATATAAATTATCTCAAGAATTAAAAAAGCGAGACATTGATGCAGTTGCAGATTTGCACAATGTATTGCGCTCTAAAATTTTAAAATTCTTTTTATTCAGAAAAGAACTCATTCAAATTGATAAAGGTAGAGCAGAAAAAAAGGCGTTAGTTTCTGGAAAAGAATTCAAGCAATTAAAGACAACGGTGGAACGCTATTTAGATGTTTTTAAGCATTTAGGTTTTCCGATAGATTTATCAAAATCTACATTTCCAGAGAAAAGATCTTTAAACAGTAAGACCCTCGAAATAGTTGGAACGGATTCAAAAAAATGGATTGGTATCGCCCCTTTTGCAGCTTTTGAAAGTAAAATATATCCTTTAGATTTGATGGAGAAAGTAATTAAATCACTATCAAAAAACTATAAAATTTTACTTTTTGGTGGAGGTAAAAATGAAGTTGAACTTTTAGACAGGTTTCAAAACAAGTATGAAAACACCATTAATCTTGCGGGTAAATTATCACTTGATATCGAATTAGATGTGATCTCAAATTTAGATGCTATGTTATCTATGGACTCGGGAAATGCACATATAGGTGCAATGTTAGGAATTAAAGTATTAACTATTTGGGGAGTGACACATCCATATGCTGGATTTGCACCTTTTAATCAGCCTGAAGATTATTGTCTGCTTTCAGACAGGGAGAAATTTTTAGATATTCCAACATCAATTTACGGAAACAAATATCCAGAGAATTATAAAGAAGCGTCTAGAAGTATATCTCCAGAAACAGTAGTCGAAAAAATCATTTCTATTATTTAAAAGTCCGAGCTTTAAACATCATCGTAATCAACAGTAATTGTTGGCGTGGTAGGATGTGCTTGACACGTTAAGATTAAGCCTTCGGCAACTTCACTATCTGTTAAAATATTATTCTGCTTCATTGTGACTTCACCTTCGGTAAGTCTAGCTAAACAACTACTACAAATACCACCTTGACAAGAATAGGGTGCATCGAGATCTTCATCCAAAGCGGCTTCAAGAACAGTTTGCTTTTGTGACATTTCAAAAACTGTTTCCTCATCATCAACTGTTAATGTAATTTTGGTTTTTCCGCTTCCTATATTGGAATCATTGATTTCAGCAATTTTTGCAGTTTTAAAAAGTTCAAAAAAGATTCTTTCTTTAGGAATATTATGCTCTGTCAACACATCTTTTACTGTGTGAATCATGGCTTCTGGACCACATAAATAAACGGCATCAACATCTATATGTTTATGCTTATTTTTCATTACGTAATTTACCGTGCTTTTTTCTATTCGACCAAAGATTGCATCATCTTCATCTGCCTGACTAAACACAAATTGAATTGAGAATCGTTCTTTATTTTGATGCTGAAGCTCTAATAATTCATTTAAAAACATGGTGTCTTTAGTCGT
>JADWMI010000075.1 GCA_015767395.1 Bacteroidota bacterium
CTAATAGACTTCTATAGACTGTATTGATTGATGAATTGATTGAATCTGTCTCTAATTTACCATTGATATACTCGTAATAATTTGAATCGATTAAAACAGGTAATTTCGAATAATAGTATTCATAAATATCTAACTCTAAGTTATCTTTTACATTTACAATATTTGAAAAATATTTGTCACAGATAGTACTTAACGAATCATTAACTTCCTGTGTCAAACTTAACAGCACATTTTCATCTGAATTTTCGTCAACTTGAATAGAAAAAAAAACTTTATTACTGATATTCTTACTATTCAGAACTTTATTAAAACCTTCAAAACTTTCGCCTTTAGGTAGTATCGAATAAATACTTTGATCGACTTTTAATTGTAGTGTCCCGTAAATTAAAACAGCGCTAAATAGGGTAAATAAAGTAAAGAATAATTTAGGTTTATTCGACCAATATTTAATAAACTGCACAATTCTTTGACTCATCTTTAAAAAACGCCTAAGGTTTCGGCAAAAATAATGATTAAAATGTTATTTTTGCCGATTGCTACCTTATAAAATATGAAAAAATTAACTTTATCTCTTGTTGAAGAATACTTGCTTCAAGATAAAAAATTCGAAATTGACGAAAATTGTTACACTAAATTAGAATCATCTTTTAATTTCTTAGAAAGCTTTTCAAAAAATAAAATTATCTACGGTATCAATACTGGTTTTGGACCAATGGCGCAAATTAGAATTGAGAAAGAAGACTTAAACAATCTACAGTACAACTTAATCAGAAGCCATTCAACTGGTGTTGGAAAAAGCCTAAAAGGTGTATATGCAAAAAGTGTTGTTTTAGCAAGATTAAACAATTTTGTTCAAGGGAATTCTGGAGTTAACTCAGTTGTTGTAAAACAATTACAAACTTTTTTAAATAACGATATTTTACCTGAGATTCCTGAACATGGTGGCGTTGGAGCTAGTGGAGATTTAGTCCAACTGGCACATTTAGGGTTAAATTTAATTGGTGAAGGTCAAGTTACTGTTGATGGGAAATTAATGGAAACAAAAGATGCTTTTAAAAATCTGGGTATAGAACCATTAAAATTAAAATTAAGAGACGGTCTTGGTATTATAAATGGTACATCATGTATGACTGGTATATCTTCTTTGAATTTAATTTATGCTAAAAAATTATTTAATTTAGCTTTAGCAGCATCTTCAATTTTAAATGAAATTAATGATGCTTATGATGATTCATTCTCTAAAGAGTTGAATGAAGTTAAATTACATAAAGGTCAAAATGAAGTTGCTGCACAAATGAGAGATTTTCTTTCTGATAGTACCTTAATTAGAAAACGTCAAGAATTATTTAATGATAACACTGCATTAACGACAAAGAAATTCAAGAATAAAATTCAAGAATATTATTCTTTAAGATGTATTCCTCAAATTTTAGGACCGGTTTTAGATACTTTAAACTATGCTCAAGAAGTTGTAGAAAATGAATTAAATTCAACTAGTGACAATCCAATTATTAATATTGAAGAGAACAATGTATTCCATGGCGGTAATTTCCACGGAGATTATGTTTCTTTAGAAATGGATAAGGTTAAAATTGTTATTACTAAATTAACTATGTTAATGGAAAGACAGTTAAATTACTTATTGAGTGACAGATTAAATAAAAAATTCCCTCCATTTTTAAATGCAGCCAAGCTAGGACTTAACTTTGGATATCAAGGATTACAATTTACTGCAACATCAACAACTGCAGAAAACCAAACCTTATCAAATCCAATGTCTATCCATAGTATTTCAAACAACAACGATAATCAAGATGTTGTGAGTATGGGTACAAATAGTGCATTAATGACAAAGAAAGTTATTGAAAATTCATTCCAAGTTATTTCAATACACATCATGGCGATATGTCAAGCTATTGATTTACTAACTTTAGAAGAGAAAGAAAGATTATCATCTAAAACACTAAAAATTTATAACTTGGTAAGAACAAAAGTTGACTTTTTGACGTCTGACAGAGTAATGTCAGGAGAAATTTCATCCGTTATAGAATTATTAAAAGAAACGGCAATATAAATATGGAAGTAGCATTAATTACAGGCGCATCAAGAGGGTTAGGAAAAGCAATCACTCTACAATTAGTAGAAGACCATGGATTTCATGTTTTAATTAATTACGCGTCAAACGAAAAAGCTGCTTTAGATACTTTAGAGAAAGTGAAAGCTCTAGGTGGAACTGGTGAAATATTAAAATTTGATGTTAAAAACAGAGCAGAGGTAGACCTTGTTATAACTAAATGGGAAAAAGAAAATCCAGATGATTATATTAAATACATTGTAAACAATGCTGGTATTACTAGAGACGGTATGTTTATGTTTATGGAAGAAAAGGACTGGGATGACGTGATGGGAACTTCAGCAAAAGGATTTTACAACGTTACGCAACGTTTAATAAGTAAAATACTTAGAAAAAGAAAAGGTAAAATTATCAATATCGCATCACTTTCTGGTTTAAAAGGAGTACCAGGCCAAACTAATTATTCAGCTGCTAAAGGCGCAATGATTGCTGCTACAAAAGCGCTGGCACAAGAAGTGGCTAAAAGAGGTGTTACTGTAAATGCAGTAGCTCCTGGATTTATAAAGAGTGATATGACGAGCGATTTAAATGAGGCAGAATTAAAGAAAATGGTTCCTGCTAATAGATTTGGAGAAGCTGAAGAAGTAGCGCATTTAGTTAGTTTTTTAGCTTCAGAAAAAGCTAATTACATTACAGGTGAAGTTATCAATATTAACGGAGGAATCTATTCTTAAATTATGGAAAATAGAGTTGTAATTACTGGAATAGGAATCTATTCATGTATTGGTGAGAACTTAGAAGAAGTTAAACAATCTTTATATGCGGGGAAAAGTGGAATTATAATAGATCCATTAAGAACTGAAATGGGATACCAGTCTGCCTTAACTGGAATGGTTAAAGCACCTCATTTGAAGCCGTTTTTATCAAGACGTGAAAGAATTGGCATGCATCAGCCTGCTCAATATGCATTTATGTCAACTAAAGAAGCTTTAGAAATGGCAGGAATGGATACTGATTATTTAGAAAAAAATGAAACTGGAATTATTTTTGGTAATGATAGTACTGCAGGTGCAGTTATTGAGGCTATTGATAAAATTAGAGAAAAGAAAGACACAAGCTTAGTTGGTAGTGGAGCTATTTTTCAAAACATGAATTGTACGATAAACATGAATTTATCTACAATTTATAAGTTAAAAGGAATCAACTTCACAGTAAGTGCAGCTTGTGCTTCAGGATCTCATTCAATAGGATTAGCACATTTATTAATAAAACAAGGACTTCAAGAACGTGTAGTTTGTGGAGGAGCCCAAGAGATTAATGAGTATGCAATGGGGAGCTTTGATGCTTTAGGCGCATTTTCTTCAAAACAATCAACACCAACTAAAGCATGTTCTCCTTTCGATAGAGATAGAGATGGGTTAGTACCTAGTGGTGGTGGTGCTACTTTAGTATTAGAAAGTTTAGCATCTGCAGAAAAAAGAGGCGCTACGATCTTAGCCGAAGTTTGTGGGTATGGATTCTCATCAAATGGGGATCATATTTCAAACCCAAATTTAGATGGTCAAGTTAGATCTCTAGAAATGGCATTAAAACAATCAAACTTAACAGCAAAAGATATTGATTATATTAATGCACATGCTACTTCAACACCAGTTGGAGATAGTATGGAAGCCCAAGCGATATTTAAAGTGTTAGGAGGTCAAACGCCTGTTAGTTCAACTAAATCTATGACTGGGCACGAATGTTGGATGGCTGGAGCAAGTGAAGTTATCTATTCAATATTAATGATGCAAAATGATTTTGTTGCACCAAATATAAACTTTGAAAATCCTGATGAAGATTCTGCGAAAATCAATATTATTCCAGAAACAAAGAAAGACTATAAAATAAGCTCATTTCTATCTAACTCATTTGGTTTTGGTGGAACCAACTCTTCACTAATCATTAAAAAATGGGCTAAATAAAAAATAACAAAAAAAAAAGTACATTTGCACCCTATTAAATTGATATTAAGAAATGAAAAGAGAAGAAATAATAGAAACGACTAAAGGATTTTTATCAGAGGAGTTTGAAGTAGAAAGAGACTTAATTTCACCAGAAAATAATTTACAAAAAACATTAGACCTAGATAGTTTAGATTATGTTGATCTAGTTGTTGTTATAGAAGATAGTTTTGGATTTAAAGTGACTGGTGAAGATTTTAAAGGGATTGTAACATTTAATGACTTTTTTGATCTTATTGAAAATAAATTTAAAAAATAACATGTCAAAATGGACCGGAAAAAGTAAAGGTACTGTATTAGGATATAGAATTTTTATTTTTTCAATTAAAACATTTGGTGTTAAAACCGCCTATTTTATACTCCACTTTGTTACAAATTATTATTTTTTATTCGCAAAAAAAAATAAAGAAGGGATATTAAACTTTTATAAGCAAGCACTAGGTTTTAATGATAAAAAGGCTAAACAAATAGCACGTAAGAATTTTTATGTTTTTGGTCAAACTTTAGTCGATAGACATGCGTTTTTATTAAACAAAGCTAAACATATTACCTATTCTTTTGATAATGAACAAGCACTAATAGATATAAAAGAAAGTAACAAAGGTGCTGTCTTGTTAAGCGGACATATAGGTAATTGGGAGACTGCTGGGAATTTATTGAAAGATAGAATATCGAACAAAATCAATGTGTTAATGTTAGATGCTGAGTATCAGGAGATAAAACAATTTATAGATGATTCAACTGGTGGGTCAAAATTTAATGTTATTGCAATTAAGAACGACTTATCGCATATTATAAAAATAAAAAACAGCCTATCTAATAATGAATTCATTGCAATCCATGCAGACAGAACAACAGATTCTATAAAAAACATTGAAATTGACTTTTTTGGAATACCTACAAAGTTTCCTTATGGTCCGTTTTTAATAGCCTCAAAGTTTAAAGTACCAGTCGTTTTTGTTTTTGCTGTCAAAGGAAATGAAAATCATTATTCATTAAATTGCACGAATCCAACCGTAGGCGAATCACCTAAAGAGATTGCTAAAAAATATATTGCAGAATTAGAAAGAATGGTAAGAAAGTATCCAGAACAATGGTTTAACTATTATAATTATTTTGAATAATGATATTAGATGTAAAAGGTGTGCGAGAATTAATTCCTCAAAAAAATCCGTTCGTAATGGTAGGAGAATTATTAATAGCTGAAGAGAATAAATTAGAAACTAATTTTATTATTAATAAAGATAATGTAATGGTTGAAAATGGTGAATTCTCAACGCCTGGATTAATCGAAAATATTGCACAAACTTGTGCTGCTGGATTTGGTTACCTTGCTAAACAAAAAGGAGAAAATCCTCAAATTGGATTTATTGGGAGTATTTCAAAATTAAAAGCACATCAAAGACCTAAAGTAGGACAAAAAATTAATACAATTATTGAAGTGGTTACAAACTTTGCTAATATAACCCTAATTAAAGGTGTTAATTATTTTGAAGGAGAGATTTTAGTTGAATGTGAAATGAAAATTGTTGTTACATAATATGAATTTATCAATTGAATTGGCCTTGAATATTCGTTTCAGTGATACTGATGCTATGGGTGTTGTATGGCATGGGAATTATTTGCGGTTTTTTGAAGATGGAAGAGAAGAATTTGGAAAAAAATTCGATTTAGAATATTTAGACATGCATCATAATGGATATTTTATGCCAATAGTAAAATCTGAAATCAATCATAAATCTCCTATTTATTATGGCGATAAAGTAAAAATTGTCATCACACATATTCCACAAAGACCTGCTAAACTTGTATTTGAATACAAAATAATAAATATAGATAATGGAGCTATTTGTGCAACAGGAAAAACTATTCAGGTATTCTTAACAGTCAAAGAAAGAAATTTAGAATTAAACACTCCCGAATTTTATCAAAACTGGAAAAATAAATATCTAAAATAATGAATATTTATATTGGTGCTGAACATCTCATTTCTCCCTTAGGGAATTCTGCTGAAGAAAATTTCACAAAAGCTTGTGAAGGAAAAACAGGGATTAAGGTTGTAAAAAAAGGTAATTTTAAACAAGACACTAATTTATACCTAGCAAAATTTGATGATAATATAAACATTGAAACTCTAGTTAATAATTGCTTCAATTCATTAAATATTAATAAATCAGTTTTAAAATCAAACAAAACTAAAATTATATTTAGCTCAACAAAAGGTTATATTTCTAGTGGTATTGAACACGCTTTAATAGATGTTATTAATAAATTTATTTCGAGTGAACAATTACCAAATAATCCAATTATAATTTCAAATGCTTGTATTTCTGGTGTAGTTGCAATAACAAAAGCTGCGGAATTAATAAAAGCTGATTTTTACGAAAATGTAATAGTAATAGGGGTAGATTTTTTATCAGACTTTGTTGTATATGGATTTGAAGCACTATATGCATTATCAAAAGACATTTGTAAACCTTTTGATAAAGACAGAATTGGTATTAATTTAGGTGAAGCCTGTTCTTCTGTAGTACTTTCTAAAAATGAATCTATTTTTAATCATAAGCCTTTACAATTTGTTAGCGGGAGCTCTTCAAATGATGCTAACCATATTTCAGGCCCTTCTAGAACAGGAGAAGGTTTATTTAGATCAATTCAGAAAACATTAGATTTAGGAGGGGTTTCAAAATCAGATATTGGTTATATTTCTGCACATGGAACAGCTACTAAATATAATGATACAATGGAAGCCATAGCTTTTAATAGATTGGGTTTAGAAGATGTGAAACTTAACAGTTTAAAGGGGTATTTTGGGCATACACTTGGTGCAGCTGGGCTAGTAGAAGTTTCAATGGCTATGCAACAATTAAGGCATCAAATAGTATTAAAAAGTTTAGGTTATTCTAACAATGGTGATGATGAAAAATTAAATATTATTACAACAACAGAATCACATCAGTTTGATACGTTTTTAAAAACTGCATCCGGTTTTGGAGGAGGTAATGCATCAATTATTATACGAAAATAATGAATTATATTACTGCATATTGTCGCATTTCAGCTAATTCATTATTAATTAATAATCGTAAAATTGAATCAAATAACACAAGTTTAGCTTCCAATTTACTTGAAATTTATAAAAATGAAGTATTGAAATATCCAAAATTTCATAAAATGGATTTATTAGCAAAAGCTGCATTTATTGGTTCTGAGCTAATTTTAAAAGAGAACAATACGTTCGTAAATTATAAAGATGATGAAATTGCATTAATATTTTCAAATTCTGAATCAAGTGAGCATTCAGATTCAAAATTTGAAAATTCATATAAAAATAACAACCCAAGTCCATCTCAATTTGTTTATACATTACCGAATATTTTATTAGGTGAAATAGCAATTAAAAATAAATGGTTTGGTGAAAATATATTTCTGGTTTTACCTACCTTTGATGTAAGTGAAATTAAGCAACAAATTGAACTAATGCTTGGGAATGGTTCAAAAGCATGTTTTTGCGGATGGGTTAATGTAAGTGATTCAAAGGTTGATGTTTTTTTGTTCACTATTGAACAAAATCAACCAGATGGAATTGAATTAACAGAAAATAATTTAATAACATTATATAATAAATAATTGTGTCAGTAAATAGAGAAGAATTAAAAAAACAATTAATTGAAGAATTAAATTTAGAAGAATTAACAATAGTAGATATCGCTGATGATGATAAATTATTTGGTGATGATGGATTAGGATTAGATTCTATTGATGCTTTAGAATTGATAGTGCTTTTAGAAAAATACTATGGTATAAAAGTTACAGATCCTAAAGAGGCAAAAGAGGTTTTTGAATCTATTTCTACTATGGCAAGCTATATTGAGAAAAACACTTAAACACAAGTTTTGTGAAAATTTATATTACAGGTACTGGCATAATTTCGGGTATAGGTAATTCTATTAACGAAACTTATAATGCATTATTAGCTGAAAAATCAGGAATAACTCGAAAAGAATATCCTAACTTAAAAAGGTCTTTTTATACTGCTTCGGTCTCTTTAAGTAATTCTGAACTTGCTAAATCTTGTAATTATAAAAGTAAAAAAATTTCTAGAAGTTCATTATTAGGATTAAAAGCAGCGATTGAATGCTGGGGTGAAAATCAAATTAATCCAAACATAAAAACAGGAATAATTTCTGGAACTTCTGTTGGAGGAATGGATAAAAGCGAAATATTTTATCGTAAATATTTAGCAAATGAAAGCTCCGATTTTAATGATTTAATGTATCATGATAGCGGTAGTGTAATCGAAAAAGTTGCGCATCATTTAAATATTACAGATTATATAAATACTATTTCTACCGCATGTTCATCAAGTAGCAATGCAATTATGCATGGTGCTAGATTAATTAAAGCAGGGAAATTAGATCGTGTATTAGTAGGAGGAGTAGATGCTCTTTCTGAATTTACAATAAGTGGTTTTAATTCATTAATGATATATAATGATGAGGTTATAACCCCATTTGACAAAGATAGAAAAGGCTTGAATCTTGGAGAGGGTGCCGGGTTCTTATTACTAGAGAGTGAAGCTAGTATTGCTAAAACTGGAAACAAAGTTTTAGCAGAAATTAGTGGATATCATAATAGTTCAGATGCTTATCATCAAACAGCCACATCACCAACTGCAGTAGGAGCAACAATAGCCATTAATGGTGCAATAAAAAATGCAAAACTTAATGTTACTGATATTGACTATATAAATGCACATGGTACAGGAACTGAAAATAATGATTTAACAGAATCTGTTGCTTTTGTAAATGTTTTTAAAGAAAAAACCCCACCATTTAGTTCAACAAAAAGCTATACTGGGCATACATTAGCTGCTTCAGGGGCAATTGAAGCTGTTTTTTGTATAATGTCATTAAATAATAATGTAATTTTCCCAAACTTAAATCATCTAAATGCTATTACAAAAACAAATTTAATACCTGTAAAATCAGTTACTAAAAATGTAAATTTGAAACATATCCTCACAAATGCCTTTGGTTTTGGAGGGAATTGTACAGCGTTAGTTATTAGTAAAGTTAAATAATCATGTATTACATTAACGCCATATCATCAATTTCTCATCAACCAACGTTTAATAATGTTGGCTTTTCAAAACATATTGAACCATTGGGTGAAAATTCTGAAATAATTAAACCTATTTATAAAGAATATATCAATCCTAAAATATTGAGGAGAATGGGTGATTTGATTCGAATGTCAGTAGCTAGTTCTTCTGAATGTATTAATAAAATTGATTCAGAGATTGATGCTGTTATAGTAGGAACTGGACTTGGTTGTTTAACTGATACAGTAAAGTTTTTAACCAATTTTATTCAAATTGAAGGGCTGATTCCTCCTACATCATTTATTCAGTCTACACACAATACAATTGCTGGTCAAATATCTTTAAACTATAAAATTAATGGGTATAATACAACTTACACTCAAAATACTTTATCTTTTGAATTAGCTATTGAGGATGCCATGATGTGTCTTGATGAGGGCATGAATAATATATTAGTAGGTGGGGCAGATGAATTTATTCCATTCTTAGATGAATTTAAAAAGCAACTTGACTTGAATAATT
>JADWMI010000292.1:0-2092 GCA_015767395.1 Bacteroidota bacterium
TACCTCTGGAGGTAGCCACAACGCCTACATATCCTTTTGATGCAGCCAACGTAGCTTGATTCGCATTTGATCCATCTGCATAAATTGTAAATATTAAAACAGCAGGCATGTGTTCTGCATCTCTCTTTCGAGCCGTGATAACAGATAATTCTGCCCCGTCTCTGGCCGAAACGATGACTTCTTCTTTTATAATATACCTTTTGTTCTCATCAAGTTTTATTTCGCTAAAAACAATGGGTTCAGTTAGGGAATACACATGGTAAAGGAAATACGACTTTAATAGATTAATGGATTCATCAGCGGTGATAAATTGCTCAGAAACATTATTATAATTATCTTCAAACCCTTTTGTAAATTGGGCTACGGCATCATAAGTTGTGAAAAAAATGTTGATTGAATAGGCTTTTTCATCACTGCAACTCATTAAATAATCTCTAAAGGTCATTTTATAAACTTCATTAAAAATTTTGCCTGATTTTAATTGTTTCAATTTTGCCTTTGCAAAAAGTTCAAATTGAATATATGCCTGGTGGCCGTTTTGATTGTCAGGATTCCCTCTCAAGGATTGAATTGTATTCATTGACGCTTCATAATTACCGGCCAATATTTCAATTTTATAAAGATCATTAGGGTCAATGGTCAGGTCCTCTATCTGTTTTTTTTTCAAGTAACCTTTTGCCAGATTCTTTATGTTTAGAGCAAGTGTTGCTGAATCTGACAAGGCTGTTTTTTCAAATTTTAATTCTTGACCTATAGCGGGCAAGTTGAATAAGACTAAAAACAATACTATTGGTAATTTCTTCATTTTTTTATTTCTTTTATTACAAACGAAAATGCAAGATGCAGCAAGGAACCGTCTTCCTTATTTAGGATTTGAATAGTTAATTAATTCCTTTACATACCTACCATGACCATCATAATTGGTATGTTTTATGTACTTTTTAATTGCCGGTGCGTACCACCAAATATCTTCCATTTTTCCATCAAATCCTCTTGAATTCGTCAATCTTCCTTTGTACTCAATTTTATAGGCCATAAAATTACCGGCATCTACCTTCACTTCTTCAAATGAGATCACCTCTGCATCTTGACTTGTATTTCCTTTGGTACCATCATTACTTTCCCAATTCTCCTCATATTTCCATTTCTTCCCTACTTTTAATGGCCAGTCACGAAAAGGGGTACTGTCCAATTCTTTTTCTAATCCGCTCATTATCTCTACGGTATCTAACCCACTTGAAAACCCTAAGCCATCTTTAAAAATAACAACTTCTTGCGAAGCTTCGCCTTCTGCTTGTATATCTCCTTCTACTGAGCGTTTCCATTTCCAAGTCCATTTCTCTCCGGTTTTATAATCCTTTACTATTGGCCTTTCGGCTACTGTTTCAGTTGCTGAAGGATTAGGAACATTAGAGCAAGCACTAATTATTAGCATTACTATCAAGTAAATCATTTTATTTTTTGTTATGTTAATACCGGTTTGTTTTTTAAAACGATGAATTATTGTATTTGTGTTCATGTTAAGTGACTTTAAAAGTTGTTGGAAACTGTTCCTTTTTTTTAATTTTTAATTGCTATTTTTCTCATATCTGTGACAAAATAACGAAACACATCTCATTGCTAAAAGAAAAAGTACAGGAGCGTAGATTAATAAGGATAAACGTTTTAAAACAAAAAAAGGCTGTTCAAATGAACATCCTTTTCTGTATTTAATAGATTCGTTTTTATTTTCTATGTCATAATCCCGTTCCAAAAATATAAATGATTCCATCAGCTAGAGTACGTCTCCAATTAACATAACCATGTCCACCCTTAAATTCATTATAATCCACATCATAACCTTTAATTTCCAAAATAGAACGAAATTCTCTGTTCATTCCCAACATAGCAGCACCTGAATCATACAATCCAATGTCCATGTAAAATTTTAAAGGAAGCTTTGGTGATTTGGAATACGAATTTATAAGCTTGCCTTTTTCTGTAGGATATATCCAATGGTTTTGTTGCTCAGTGTCAGTAATCCAATAGGAACCTGATTGAGAAATAATGTTTCCAATGTGTTTCCAATGTTTAAATGCTATAAAACTAGCGG
>JADWMI010000292.1:2102-3671 GCA_015767395.1 Bacteroidota bacterium
ACCTCTACTTGAACCAGCAACACAAACATGCTTAGATGTATTACCGATATTATACTTTTCTCGACTCCAAGGAAGCAATTCTTTTGCAATAAAATCAGCAAAAGAATCACTAATCAGGTCCTTATTCCTTTTGCCCATATGTCTTACAAATACAGAAACTGTAGGTGAAATTTTATTTTGAGCAATTAAATTGTCTAAGATAACGGGTGTTGGTACAGGAGCGATTTTATCCTTTTCAGCACCATATTCTTCTCCGTCAAATACAATTAGTAAATTGTGCGGAATGTTTGAATTATAATTTGCCGGTGTATGAACGGTTATTTTCCGTTCTTCATTTAAAAACACACTTTTTATAGTTGTGAACAATAATTTCCCTTTTTCTACATTCGTCTCACTACCATAAAGATCCCTAGGTGCATTGGGCATGACTATTGTCCCGTCGTAAACATGTTTAATATCGCGATATTCAATCTCATTATTTGGCCCAATCTTGTATAGTTTAAACTCATTAAAACCATAATCAAACCAGGCTGTATTGGGAACTTTATAAGATACAAATTGCAATTTCGTGTTTCCTAATTGTTTGAATCGTAATCCCATAAAATCAGGTCCGCCACTTTGCATAATATATTCCGTTTCGTTTTCTGGAATTGAAAAATAAGTTACCAAGGATTCGGAAGAATTGCCTTCTATCGGTTCTATCAAATGTTTTTCTTTGTGCTTTTCTATAAATGAATCAATACTTCTTTTATCAGTTTTAGAAGCTCTCCATAAATCATATAAAATTCGTGAAGGGATCTCTTGTTTTGCAACACGGTTGCTATTTTCCTCAATATTTAAAAGCGCGTTTACATTTAGATTGTAAACTCCATTTTCAGCTTCTTTATCAAAGGCTGTTACCTCCAATTTATATTCCCCTGATTGTTTCGCTATTAATTGAATTCTTTCAGTTTTTTCGGATCCATCAATAGTTTGTATTTGCTGCTCACTGGGATCAATAATGGTAATCACGACATCGATCGATTCTTGAATAACTTCAGCCAACAATGCTTCCCCATTTTTTAACGCTACTGTAAACAGCTGTTTTTCAGAATTTGACAACTTTTTTCTTAATTTCAACCCTTCCGTTAAGACTATTGCTTTTGTTTGTTTTTGAGTCGCTTTTATTTTTTTAAATGAACCCAATGAATATGCTAATAATCCTAAGATTAATACCACCAAAATATATTTAATTTTCATTTCTATATGTTTTCTTCCCTTTATCAAGCTTTTTTGAGCTTAAATCAAGATACTGTTTCCTTAAAATTCTGTTTGACTATTCTGTTTACAATTTGTGGATCATTTCTTCTTTTTTATAAACTGTTCCAATTTTTAAATTTGGCAGATTGCCGGCTTGACACCTCCAATGATTCTCCGCTTGTTAAAGTGATTTGTAGCTTATTATTAAAATGTGGATGAATCTCTTTGATATACTTTGTATTATTTATTTGACTTCTGTTAATTCCTAAAAAATACAGCAGGATCCAGCTTTTCCTGTAAAAGGTTGAGCAAACGCTTGATCATGGCTAT
>JADWMI010000293.1 GCA_015767395.1 Bacteroidota bacterium
AGAGCACCTGCCTTCTAAGCAGGCGGTCCTAGGTTCGAATCCTAGTGCCATCACTACAGCACTTATCAAATAGTGTTAAAACCTTGTAAATCTTATGATTTACAAGGTTTTGTAGTTTTTAGACCATCATACAATTTGATATTATTTGATTTAAAAGGTCAACAAATCGGTCAACAAAAATATTTTATAAAAGTTGTTGACCAGATATTGATTAAAAAGACTATTTTTACTAGTGGTATTTAACATAGTTGACAGTAATATTTGATACATTATTCGATATTAATTGGTCAACATCGGTCAACAAAATATTAGTTAAAAGTCAACATTGTTGACCAGGTAATTAAAATTGACCAAAACCATAGTTGATTTGACTTTCGTCTTTAACGAAGTTTAACTTAAAAGACGACAACTATGAAAACATCCATTACCTTTTCAGTCCTTATCTGGATCAATGCTTCACGTGCTAAAAATAATATAGCGGAAATATATGCTAGAGTTACTATAAATCAAAGGCGTACTAATATCAGTTTAAAGCATAAAATTAATATTGATTCTTGGAACAAATTAAAATCTCGTGCAAAAGGCAATAGTAGTGAAGCGAGGTCATTAAACTTATATTTGGACCAGGTACAATCAAAGTTATTTGAATGTTATCAAGAGTTAAGGGCTTCAAACAAACTAATCACTCCGCAAGCAATTAAATCGAAGTATTTAGGTACGGATATAACATATCATTCATTACTGCAATTGATTGATTATCATAATGAAAAAATGGCTCATAAGCTTCATAAAGACACAATGAGGCATTACAAAACAAGTCAACGTTATTTAAATCAATTTGTGAAGAAAGAATATAAAACTTCAGATATTTATTTAAAAGATCTTAATTATTCCTTTATAATTAATTTTGAAAACTATTTGCGCTCTTTTGAACCAATTGACCATCATAAAAAAATTGCGAATAATACAGCCATGAGGCATATTCAACGTTTGCGTAAAATGGTAACAATGGCATTTCATATGGAATGGATTGATAGAGATCCATTTGTGAAATTCAAACCAACAATTGAAAAAAGAGAGCGAGATTTTTTATCTAAAAATGAATTAGAAGCTATTGAAAATTTTACTACGGATATTGAGCGCTTAAACATAGTGAAAGATTTATTTATTTTTAGTTGTTATACAGGAATTGCTTATGTGGATATTATGCAACTTACCAAGGGCAATATTTTATTGGGAATTGATGGAGGTGAGTGGGTTATCACTAAGAGACAAAAAACGAATACTCCAGTAAAAATTCCAATGCTTGAACCTGTTCAGAGACTTATCAGTAAATATAAAGATAATGTGAGAGCAGTATCAAAAGGTACATTATTCCCTGTGCTTTCAAATCAGAAAATAAATTGTTATTTAAAAGAAATTTCAGATGTCTGCAAAATCAAAAAGAACCTCACATTCCATATGGCACGTCACACATTTGCAACCACAGTAACCCTTACAAATGGAGTACCAATTGAAACTGTTTCTAAACTATTAGGACATACAAAATTATCAACAACCCAAATTTATGCGAGAGTTATTGACCGTAAAGTAAGCGATGACATGAATGTTTTAAAGAATATTTTAAATGCCAAGAAACAGCAAAATGATGCAATGAAAAACAATGAAAAAGGAGTTGTCTAGTTTCATAGTAAACTAAATCGGTTTCGTAATAAATTCATATGGTATAATACTATTTAGTCTTATTTAGCTATATTTGAGATGCTTATAAAAGATGTGATACCCCACTATGAAAAAAATTGCACTGATCATTGATAAATTCGATGCGGCTATAACAGAGATTGAAAAAACCAACAGTACTCAATTGATTCAACTAAATCAAAAAATAAAAAGAACTCAAGACTGTCTAAATGAACTTCGACAAGAAGTTAAATTGAATGGTTTTATTTCAACTAAAAAGGAAATTCATTTTTTTAAAAATCAAAAACCATATATTAAAGGTCGACTTAAATTTTATGTTAGTTTAAATAGTTATTTATTAAAAAAACCAACCGGAAGCAAATCTAAGCAGCGTAAATTCGTTAATTTACAATTGAGCCAAATTGAAACAGAAAACTGCAAATACATTGATTTTGTCAATTATTATCTACTTGAAGAAACAAAAAAAGACCATACCTATTTTTTAAGAGGCGTTGAACAATTTGACTTATTTATTGACAATACAACTATTTTTGAAGATCCTGAATTTTGCACGCTACGGGATCATCTTGCCTCAAAAATAATTGCAAAAAAGCTACTTATCCAATTTTATACAAACGAATTAGAAAATTATAAAAAGAAAAATTCAAAGCAAAAAATTAATGAAATCCAGAGATCTCCAAACTCAGTTATTCCTTGGTCCGGAACAAAAACTGAATTAATAGAATTAATAAGTGGTTTAAATTCTAATAAATCTATTGGTAATGGTAATTTATCTATAAAAGAATTAAATGAAATATGTAAAGTCAACTTTGGTATAGATCCTGGAAATATATATAAGATTCTTGACCAAATAAGTGCTCGAAAAATGAATCCTACAAAATATTTGGATAAATTGGTGAAATCACAGTTAAATGATTTAGAGCAACAATGGAAAAAATTATAACAAACACAATAACAATACTTTAGCAGTGCTGATTTTAGGAGTATTTAGTAGTAATTAATTACTCCTAAAATGCCTTCTTATACTCAAAATGGCCTGTTTTTCACCTCTTTTTTAAGCAATTTTTAATGTTATTAAACAAGATAATCAATCTTGAAAATATTTTTAAAAAAAAACACATTTTCAATAAGCTTATAATCTGCACTTTACAACTTTTAAGTGATCCTATTTTTTTAGGTAGTCCTAAAAACTCCTATTTTTTTAAGTTAAAAGACTTCAGTTTTGTAGCACGAAAGTCAAATCGCTATAAAACATTTTAATCAATCTAAAAACATTTTAAAAAATGCCAACACAAATTATTACTACGGATGATCTAAGAGAATTTAAAACTGAATTACTAGACGACATCAAAAAGTTACTAAAAATTAGTGCAGATATAAGAAACAAAAAGTACTTAAAATCAGCTGAAATAATGAAAATGTTGAATGTGTGTCCTGGAACATTGCAAACACTTAGAATCAATGGAACCTTACCCTACATAAAAATTGGAGGTATCATTTTTTATGACATTGAAGAGATATCAAAAGTGATGAAAGAAAACAGCGTTCACAACAAATACTAAAATCAATGGCCGAGATAAATTATATCAGGCATCTTAACACTTTCTTTCTAAGATTAGGGGAGGATAAACGGCTAAACGCAACGCACGTAAGTATGTATGTAGTTCTTTTTTATCAATGGAATAATGCCCGCTTTTCAACTGAATTCTATATCAACAGAAATGAAATTATGTCACTTTCAAGAATCGGTTCAAAAGGGACCTATCACAAATGCATCAAAGATTTGCATCAATGGAAATATTTAGAATATTTACCGTCTTACAATCCACAAATTGGTAGCAGTATTAAGATGTTCAAATTTGATACACCTAATGAACAAGTAGTGGGTCAGGTTCATACCAAAAAAGGTACAGGTAATGTACAAGTATCGGGGCCTTATATAAACATTAATAA
>JADWMI010000294.1:0-2449 GCA_015767395.1 Bacteroidota bacterium
AGGTAGAGCTACCTCTAAGAAAAAAGCAGAAGAAACGGCATCTAAAAGAGCTTATTTTGCTTTTCAAAATGAAATTTCCACCTCTTAAAATCTTAAAAACTATTACGTTTTCGTGAAATTATTAGTTACTGTAATTAAACAATAGTATTTTTGCAACAAGAATTTTCATTTTTTTATGCAGCTATTAACGTTTGATTTAGAAGAAGAAGATTATTTGTTAGTTGGAATTCATTCAACTGAAGAAGATTACAGATTGGCTTATCTTTTAAATAAATATTTAAAAATAAAGCTAACGAGATATAAGCATAATTTAGACTTTGAAAATTCAGATGCAGAATTTCCTTTATTCGAGTTTAAAGATAAAAACAGCTTTGTCAGTTATTACTTAATCAACAACAAGCACAAATCGTTTGTTGAAAACCAAAACAATCCAGGTTTGTTTGGTGGAAATTACAGTACTATTTCTTATTTAATTCCTGAAAAAAAGAAAATAGATTTCTTTTTAAAAATTGAAGGATGTTATAATGAAAATCATTTAAGTTTTTTAATTGATGACCTGAATGCTATCAATCAAATAATCACCTCATACTCAATAAAACTAACTACATTAAAATCTAAAGATCACTTAACATTTTAACTATGGCACTAAATAGAAAACGCACAAAAATTGTAGCAACACTTGGACCTGCAACCGATACAAGAGAAATCATTGAAGAAATGATGGAATGTGGGGTAAATGTTTTTAGAATTAATTTTTCACATGCTAAATATTCAGAAGTTGAAAAACGCGTAAATATTATTAGAACAATTAATGAAGAAAAAGATTACCACGTCGCAATTTTAGCCGATTTACAAGGTCCTAAATTACGTGTTGGCGTGATGGCTGAAGATATAATGCTGAATGTTGATGATACTTTTACATTTACAACTGTTGTATGCGAAGGAACCAAAGAACAAGCATTCATGACTTACCAAAACTTTCCAAAAGATGTCCAAGTTGGTGAGCATATTTTAGTAGATGATGGTAAATTGCTTTTTGAAGTTACTGCAACTGACAGAGACACAAAAGTAACCACTAAAGTTTTACGCGGAGGTCCTATAAGATCTAAAAAAGGGGTTAATTTACCAAATACTAAAATTTCGCTTCCGGCATTGACTGAAAAAGATGTTCAGGATGCACTGTTCGCAATTAAAATTAAAGCAGATTGGATTGCATTATCATTTGTAAGAACAGCAGAAGATTTAATTGAATTACAAGATTTAATTGCGGCAAACTCTTCGTATAAAATTCCAATTATAGCTAAAATTGAAAAGCCAGAGGCCATAGAAAACATTGATAAAATAACACCTCAATGTGATGCCTTAATGGTTGCTCGTGGTGATTTAGGTGTAGAAGTACCAATGGAAACAGTACCATTGTTGCAAAAAAAATTAGTGTTAAAAGCTAAAAAAGCACACATTCCTGTAATTATCGCAACACAAATGATGGAAACGATGATTACTAGTCAGGTTCCAACAAGAGCTGAAGTAAATGACGTTGCAAACTCTATTATGGATGGTGCTGATGCCGTAATGCTTTCAGGAGAAACAGCAATGGGTGATTTTCCTATTGAAGTAATTCAACAAATGCGTAGAATTATTGAAAGTGTCGAAAATTCACCATTAATTTCACCTCCTGACGAATATGTTCAATGTATTAACGAGCGTTATATCTCTAAAACAATTTGTCATCAAGCAGCATTAATGGCAACTACCATTAACGCTGAAGTCATTACCACATTAACAGCTTCAGGAATTACTGCATTCTATATATCATCATGGAGACCAACATCAAATATATTAGTATTCTCATCTAATAGAAGAATTTTAGCAATGCTAAATTTACTGTGGGGTGTTAAAGGTGTTTACTATGATAAATTTGTAAGTACAGATCAAACTATTGAAGATATCAATACACTTGCTGCTGAACGTGGTTATTTAAAAGAAGGTGATTATGCAATTAACATTACCTCAATGCCTGTAAAAGAAAGAGGAATGGCAAATACAATGCGTATTACTGAATACGGTAACAATTAACTACTTTTCAATACCGCATACAAAGCAAAAGAAGCTAACCAATGGGCTCCGGCATATTCGCCAGAGTCCATTTTTTTATAACTAAAATCAAAATGTTTGTTTGCTAGATTCACCATTTTATCATTTTCCAAAGCAATTCCAAGCTCATATAAACACCAAGCTCGGCTAAAATTCAAACCATCTAAATGCGCTAGTTTTCCATCCGAACGATCTGAAACCTCCGCCACTTCTAAATAAGATGCTGGGTCCATTCTAAAATTGGGTAAAAAAGCATCTAACCAAACAATAAATTCTTCTTTAGGTAATACTTTTAACATCAAAGCCGCTTCTTGTAAACACGGTGATAAAAAATCGAATCCACCAGGCTCCCAAG
>JADWMI010000294.1:2549-3636 GCA_015767395.1 Bacteroidota bacterium
GCCCAACCATAAGTACGCTCAAAGGTGCTATTGTGAATATCATCAAAATACGCAACTTCTTTTAAAATATTTTCTTTTGTTATTGTTTTTTGAAGTTTTAATAAAACCGCTTCTCTTTCTTCAAAGTTGGGTAACTCTTTAATTATATTAAGTAATGTCCAATGGCCATGAACAGAAGAATGCCAATCGAAACAACCAAAAAATGCAGGATGCAATTCTGAAGGTTCTTTTAAATAGCTACTATCTCCCAAAACTTGCCCTAATTTATTTGGGTATTCTTGATCAATACAATCAAACGCAAAATGGTATAAATAGGAAGCACTTGTTTGGTTTAATTCAGGTTTTGAATAAACCAACTCTTCTTCAACTTTTTCAAAATTTTCAGACTTTTCTGTTTTACGGCAAGAAAACAAACAAAATATAATAAGCGTAATTATTAGTGTTTTTTTCATTTTTAAAAAGTTATATGGGTTTTTATTACAGTTGCATCATTTATGATAAATGGTGTTGGCATCATATTTTCAGAACGAGGCTTAATTTCAAATTCAGGGTTGGTAAATAAATCGTACTTAATTTCAAACACATCAAAATCAAATTTTTGGTTCTTATCAACCACAATCTCCATTTCAATAATTTCATCTTCTGATGTTCTAAAATAGCGCATTATTGTCCCATAATTTACATTCAAAACATATTCACTTTTCAATTTGTTTTTTAACGCTTCATTGTTAATTTTAAAAGATTTAAATTTTATAGGCTTGTGAGTTACCAATTCAATTTTATTCGCATTTCTTTGAGATACAATTTGAAAGGTTAATTGCCTATCATTTTCAATAATAGTATCAGCTGTTACCTCAATAAGTGGTTTTTGGAGTAGTTTTATTTGGGCTTTTGTATGCATTTGAACTCTCGTTCTATACTTACTTGAAGTCGTATTGTTAACATAACTTCCTTTGGTTGGGTTTTCACCCAAAAATTGTTTTGTGAAATCATCTACTTCTTTATTGTGACTGGCCCAATATGCTTCATTTTTACTAACATCCAAAACATAAAAAATACTATTAGGTTGTTTCCTTTCGTTGTTATA
>JADWMI010000076.1 GCA_015767395.1 Bacteroidota bacterium
CCAATATTCCTTTATTAATTCTATTATATTCATCAAGACAATTAAATTGTTTAATGCAAATATAAACGCAAAACGCATCGATAAGTTTGAACATAATACTGTTAAAATAGCATATATCGAGCATGTTTATTTTGTGCTATGTTTTGTTCTTTATGTGTTAAACCAGGTTGTGGTAAAGCAACAATTAAGTGGTTCTCTTATAGGTGAAAGGGGAATAGCAAAAATAGCATTTGATGCTTCTATAGTTTTGAGGAAGTTATCTTAGCAAAATAAAGTAGAAAAGGGGATCTAAGAAAGTTTGTAAAATGAAACCTAATGGATTTACATAATACAGCTTTTATTTGCTTACTGTTAAATGGAGATAATCTTATACTTAAATATTTCGACTTTACAAAATAGGATCTTTACTTGTTATACTAAAAGAGAAAAACTAGTTGGCCTAAAAGAATTCTTCGTTTCATTGTTTTATTTCTTCACAACAATCTTTGTTAATGAATTTCTTGGAAGTTCAATAATTAATCCATTTCCATTTTCAATATTAACTGTGGTTTCTATAAGTTTACCATTTCCATTACTGCCTTTAACAAAAGAGGTAGCCTTAACGGTTCCAATAGCATAATTATTTAAATCAATACCTGTAGAAAGTGTTTCTTCTGATTGCTTTTTGTTAATAAGGTAAATGATGAGTTCGTTATTTACTGCATCGAAAACTGCGATATCATAAACGCCATTTATAGAAGAAGCGCATTTTACTTTTGCACCTCCCATGGCGGCTCCAAACATTTCAAAAACGGACCCCATAGCATTTTCTGAATAATTATTTGTAGGATCTAAAACAAGTCTGTTTACCGTATTTCCAGTAGCATTTGGCCAATGTACACCCCAGAAATTTGCCATAAATAAATTGGCATCTATATACTGGGAAAACATTTCTGAAACCATTAATGCCGATTCGAATTTAGATGGTGTTTCTGTGTCTGAAGGTCCTGGCGCTAAATTCCATTCGTTGCTCGCTAATTTAATATCTCCATGGCCTAAGGAATTCATTAAAGGTTTAAAGGCTCTAATCTCTCTCTCAAAACTCAAACCATTGTACCATTGGTTTTTAGTAGACATTGGAAAACTTGAAATCCAGTGATTAAAAGTAGCGTCTTCCCAACTCCAATACCAATGCACTTCTATAATATCAATATGGTCTCCTGCTTTTGAAACGATGGTTTCCAATCCTCCAGTCTTTGATGTAATATTTCTTTCCCAATTTACAACCGTTTCAATATTTGGGTCTACCGCTTTTAGAGCAGGCACATACAAATTTATTTGATCGGCATATTCAGTTGGCGTCATTTTATAATTTGCACCAGTGTGATATACTTCATTATCCAAATAAAAATACTTAACATCATAGCCGTTGTCTGTGCAATGTTGTACCAAAGCTACTGCCTCAGCAATACCATCTTGTACGCGATTGTATTTCATACCAGATCCCATATTAATACCTACCATTGGTTCAGCACCTATAGCTGTAACATTGGCCATATATTCATCTATATCCATATACTCGGATGCTGGTTGATCATTAGCCGTGTCATAATTAGGGTTCCAATTGTCCTTCCAACCTTCGCCGTTTAAATTGTTCCAATGGTAACGATTTACAACGGCACCACCAGGATAGCGAAGAATTCCAGTATTAAAACGTTTGAACATGGTTGGCATTTGCCCAGTTCCTTGTTGCCAAAAGTTGTCCTTTTCAAAACAATAAATGGTATTGAAACCCATTAATAGTTTACTTACTTCTCCTTGGGTTTCATTTACATCAACTAAAATATCATAAGCCGTTTCGGTTAAAACTGGTGGCGTTTCACCACCTTGTTCTTGCCCGTCATCGTCTGAACAAGAAATAAAAACAGCTGTAAACATTAATATTGAGTACTTGATATATTTATTCATCTTTTTTTATATAAATTAAAGTTAATGATGGCTATAAAAAAGATACGATGACACTATAAAATAATGCCATCGTACCTTAAAACAAACTAACTCAAATTAATTAACTTTTATTATTTAATGTTTTTTATGTGTTAAAGGTTTGTAGACTACAATCATAGTATTTCATTTTAAGCATATGTTTGAAATAACTTATGACTTAAAAGAACAAGACTTATTATAAAGAGAACAATAATTATTACTTCTAACCAATGCTTCTTTATTATATTTTTCGTTTTCATTTAAACTATCATAAAATTGATAGGTACAAAGTAAATTCAAAAGCAGCCTGCAATATGCGACAAAACATTATTAAAATAGCACAGATAGCACATGCCTGTTTTGTGTTAGTATTTGTGTTTTAAGTGTTATTTACCATTGAAAGATTTTAGCCCTTCTACAATTTCTGGATGTAAAAAATCTATGATGTACTTGGTTTTGTTTTGAGAAGTGCATTATTTAGCGTAATCTTTTGGAGAAACACCAAACAACTCTTTAAAACATCGTGTAAAGTAGGAATGGTGTGTAAAGCCAACCATATACATGACCTCTGAAACATTAAGTTGCTCATTTTTCAACAATTGAGCTGCTCTTTTTAAACGAATATTCCGTATAAATTCATTGGCTGTTTGCCCCGTTAATGCCTTTACTTTTCGATATAGATTGGTTGAACTAATGCCTAACATTTTACTAATTAATTTAACACTTAGTTCAGAATTGTCCATTTCCATTTCTATTTTAGCCAACAAATCATCTAAAAACTTTTCGTCTAAGGAATTAACCGTTATCTCAGAAGGTTCTAGTTTTAGTTGTTGTAAATATATTTTCTTTAAGGATTCCCGTTGTTTTATCAGGTTTTTCATTCGGACAGTAAGAAGTTCCAAATTAAAAGGTTTTTGAATATAGTCATCTGCACCTGTCTCTATGCCTGTTATTTTGTTATCTATGCCACTTTTAGCAGTCAATAAAATAAATGGGATATGACTGGTTCTAATATCGGCCTTCAATTTTTTACAAAATTCGATTCCATCCACATTTGGCATCATTAAATCAGACACTATAATATCGGGTAATTCCTTTATGGCGACATTAAATCCTTGCTGCCCATCTTCGGCTTCAACTACTTTATAAGATGCGGTTAACCCAGCAGTCAAAAAAGCGCGCATATCGCCATCGTCTTCAACAATTAACGCCTTTAAAGGGTTGTCGCTATCAGGTTTTTTATCAACAGGCATTTCATTTTCACTTGTGATATTTTCAAATTCCTCAACAGCTTTTTCTGAAGGTTCTTTAATTAAAGGCGCTACAACTTCATAATTTTTGAGTAAGGACTTGTCTTTTGGCAAGGAAAAAATAAATATACTTCCAGCGTTTAACACACTTTCAAATGTAATAGTGCCATTGTGCAGTGTTGCATATTCGTGAATTAGCGATAAACCAATCCCTGTACCTTTTTGGTTTGTGTAGTTTGGCGAAGAAAGACTTTTAAAACGATCAAATATATTGGCCTGATCCTCTTTACTAATGCCACTTCCTGTATCAGAAACTGAAATAGAAATGTAATTATCTTCAATATTTTTGGTAGTTCCATACTCAATATGAACTTTTATGGTACCGTTATCGGGCGTAAACTTAAAAGCATTTGACAGTAAATTATAAATAACCTTTTCAACTTTTTCTAAATCAAACCATATAATTTCAGATTCAATTTCTGAAGAGAACTGAAGAAAAATATTTCTTCTAAGTGATTCTTCATTGAATTGATCAATTTTCCGTTTACAAAATTTAACAATATCGTATTGTTGTATTCTAAGTTTCTCACCGCCTGCTTCAATTTTTCTAATATCGAGAATTTGATTTACCAATTTTTTTAAGCGATCGGCATTTCTCTTTACCAACGATAAACTATTTAAAGTAGCTTCATCTAATTTTTTTGTTAATAAATCATCAACCGGACTACTAATTAACGTTAATGGTGTTTTTAATTCATGTGTGATATTTGTAAAAAAACGTGTTTTGAGCGCTATCAGTTCTTCACTTTTCTGATGCTTTAGCTTTTCAAATTTTAATTCACTTTTATCTCTTTCTCTGTTTAAAAGTATGCTTCTATAAAACAGGATTAATAAAACAAAACATAACAAATAAAATATTAAGGCCCACCATGAAAAATAAATAGGTGTTTTAACAATGATATTTAAAACTCTCTCTTTACCATTAAATACACCTTGATTATTACTTGCCTTCACTTTTAATTTGTAATTACCTGGTCTAACTTGTGTGTACGATACATAGTTTTGGCCATCTTTTAAAATACGCCAATCGCCTTCATATTCTTCCAATATGTACTTATATTCTATGTCCTCTTTTGAATTAAATGGCAATGAAGAAAAGTCCACCCGAAAAGAATTTTCATCGTAATTTAAAATAATAGCATCTGTGGCATCAATGTGCTTATTTAATATAAACCTTGAATTGTATTCAGTATAGGGTTTTATTTCAGTATTGCTTATTGAAAAATGGGTCCATTTAACTTCTGCGGTTTCTTTTTCAATTTTTAAATCATTTGCCTTTAATGAAGCAAAGCCCGTTTGGCCTGATAAAAGCATTGTTTTATCAGGCATTACTTTTATTTTTTTTATTTTTTTTAATCCAATTTCATCATTTGGAACCCTTATGACTTCGTTGTCTTTTTTATCAAAGAAATAAAACGTATTATCTGAAATAAAATAAACTATTGAATCAATGGCAACAGCACTTGTTATATTTGCTGGTAAATCTTCAAAATGAATGAATTTTTCTAGTTTTGAATTCCATTGGAACAATCCTATGTATGAGGATATCCAAAGTATTTGTTTTTCATCGAAAAAGAGATTGTTTACAGATATATTTGGAACTTGCCCATATTTACTTTTAGTAAAACGTTCAAATACCCCATTTAAAGTGTAAAAACAATTAATTCCTTTAGCTGTTGCAATCCAAATATTATCGTGCTCATCAAACGCTATATCACGAATTGTACTTGAGGATAATGAATTGTCATTATTTGGCTCATACTTAAAATTTATAAATTCAATTTCTCCATTCTTTTTTTTAACTATTTTAAACAATCCTTTATTGGCGGTTCCAATCCAGATGGTTCCCTTAGAATCTTGAGCAATACTAGTTAAATAATTGGATTTTAAAACATTATTTCCTTTTGATTTAGAAACGTAGTTTGAAAACGTTTTCTTCTTCAAATCATAAACATTTAGTCCTCCTGAAGTAGCAATCCATACCAAGCCATTCTTGTCACAAAGAATAGCTTCTACCTTATTATGAAGAATTTTGGGAGGTAAAAATTGAGTGTAGGTGTTGTTATCCTTGTCAAATTTAAATACGCCCTGTTGCGAGGCAATCCAAATATCACCGTTATCTTGTTTTGAAAAATCATTAATGATCACCCCATTTTTAAAAAAGGAAGCATTTTTATAGAACTGATTTAAGCGTACATTATTCTCATTTAAATAAACTTTATCGACTCCAGTATCAGTAGCAATCCATAGATTTCTATGGCTATCAAAATAAATATCATTAATTACATTGTTGCTAATACTAAATGAATTATTATAATCGTAATATAAATTATTGAAATTTTCATTTTCGATGTCAAATATATTCAGTCCCAAATCAGTTCCTAACCATAGATCATTATCAACTCTGTGAATTGATTTAACAACACTATTACTAATGGAATTGTTCTTTGCTGAATGGCTATATTGCTTAAATTGCTGGTTGTTTGTATTAAACAGGCACAATCCCGTTTCAGTTCCAATAATTAAGATACTGTCATTCTCTTTTTCCAATGGATTAATACTTAAAATTAAATTATTGGAGTGATATAATGAATCGCTTTTTTGTAATTTAAATTGGGTTATTTTTTTTTGCTTTCTGTCTAATAAATTGAGTTTGTCGTAGGTGCCTATCCATAGATTTTCATTTTTGTCTTCGTATATGGTTCGAACTACATTATTACTTAAACTATTCTCAATACTTGGTTGATGGATGTATTGCGCTATAAAAGTGCCATCCATATTATAAATAAGTAAACCGCTAACAGTGCCTATTAAAATTTCGCCCTTGGATGTTGTATTTAAACTACGGAACGTTTTTCCATTAATGTGAGCATCGTTGAGTAAAATTGAAGTTTCTTTAATAGGGTTATAAATAAAAACTCCGAAAGCAGAACCTACCCAAATATTTCCTTTGATATCTTCAACTATAGAAATGACCGGTCCAAAGCTTTGTGAACTGCCATTTTCCAAGATGCAACTAATCACCTTCCCCTTATAACCATCATACAATACCAATCCGTTATTAAATCCAAACCAAATAAAACCTCTAGAATCTTCAAAAATGCAATTGGCTCTACTGTCTTCCACTTCAGAGGGTAATTCAATATGCTCAAACTTATGATTGCCTTGTGCTTTTACAGCGGCAGTATAAGTACAGATAAAGATTGCAAATAAGTATATGAAATGAAATTTAATGAAACGCATATATCTAAAAAGGCATTTGAAATATTAATGTAAAAAATGATTTATCACTGGAAATATTTACGGGTCAAAAGTATAGAATTAAAATAAAATAAACGTTCAATATTAAAATGATCTAATGTTAAATATTTTTTCAGTCAAATAGTAATCTTATTTTTTATTCTTTTTTTTACTTTTTTTTATCCAAGCTGGTGTGTGAATTAGTCCTAAGAAAGTTGGATTAATTAATTCTGATTCCCATTCATTTAAAATCTTATACAAGCGATCTACTTCTTGTTTATTACGAGATGCAATGTTGTTAGACTCACTAATATCATTCTCAAGGTTGTATAGTTCTTTTACAGATCCTTTATTTTTAACAACCAATTTTAAGTTGCCATCTCGTACGGCATGCAAATCTCCATCATACTTTCTAATGTAAATATTTTTGTGTGGGTTTCCATTTTCTTTTCCTTGTAAAAAAGGGATCAAATTTACACCGTCTAATGGCTTATCAGATATTAAAGGTGAATTTGATAAGGCTGAAATAGTTCCAAATATATCTAATGAGGAAATGGGAAAATCATAAGTGCTTGGTTTTATATGACCTTTCCATTGCATCGCAAAAGGAACGCGATAACCGCCTTCATAAATGGAGCTTTTACCCTCTCTTAAAACGCCATTATTTGAAGCGTTCTTCGTTTCCGGACCTCCATTGTCTGACAAGAAAAATACCAGTGTGTTTTCGTCCAAATTTAAAGCTTCCAATTTGTCTAACAATTGCCCAACACCATCATCAACGGCACTTACCATTGCAGCATAGGTTTTTCGCTTTTTATCTTGAATGTTAGGAAAGCGGTCTAGATATTTTTGAGTTGCTTCCAAAGGGCCATGTGGTGCATTGTATGACAAAAACAAAAAGAAGGGTTCGTTTTTATTACGTTCTACAAACTTTACAGCTTCATCTGAGAATTCATCTGTTAAGTACTTCTCAGTTTTAACAGGCTCATGATTTTTGAGTATCCAAGTTTTATAACTTGACTGCTCATCATTGGCACTATAACTATCTTTAATGGTTAATTTTTCAGGGAAGTAAGTATGGCCACCGCCTAGATGTCCAAAAAATTCATCAAAACCTCTATTTAAGGGGTGGTTAGAAATATGGGCTCCCATATGCCATTTTCCAATAATTCCTGATTTGTAGCCTACCTGCGTTAAAGACTCAGCAATGGTGTTTTCAGATTTTGGAAGTCCCATATTAGGATCGTTTACTTGATACTGCGGATTTCTTTCAAAACCAAAACGTTGTTGGTAACGACCGGTTAAAAAACCGGCTCTACTTGGTCCGCATACAGAATATGAGGTATATCCATTTGTAAATTTAACACCGTTGGTTGCTATACGATCAATATTGGGTGTTGGAATTTCAATAGAACCATTAAAACCAACATCGGCATAACCGAGGTCATCAGCCATGATAACAATGATATTTGGTTTTGAGTCTTTATTTTGTGCTATTGAACTTTGCAATGTGAAAATGCAAAAGCTTAAACAAAGTATAAGAGATAATTTTTTCATGTGTTTATTTTTATTGTTTTTCAATGGTCACATGCTGTTCGCTATTAATCATTCCCTTATGTGAGAAAAATTTTAACATGCTCGTTTCATACGTATCTTATTTTTTTGAATATATAATCTGGTTCATTTCAGCAGCCAACTGCTTTTTTATTTTTTTGTATTTTTTGTCTGAAGCAATATTTTTCCATTCATAAGGGTCTTCATTGTGGTTGTACAATTCTTCCTTGCCATTGCTGTATTTTATATATCTATAAGCTACAGTTCTATAGGAAAAATTTTGTTGTTCTAAAGGAATCTGGTTTCCATAATTACCAACCAATGTTAGTGCCCCATTTGGCCCATCCCATTTATTGGTTTTAGGGTTTTCTAAAAACGGACGCAAACTAAATCCACCCAATTCGCCACCTTGCTCGTTTAATTTGTTATTTCCTTCTAAAGCGCAAAGATCGATTAAAGTAGGGTAGAGGTCTATCAAGGAAACTGGGTGATGAACCTTTCCGGTTATATCTGAATTTGCATTTCGTATTACCAGCGGAACTCGAGCACTTTCTTCCCAAGGTGAATTTTTAAACAAATAATTTTTTTCTCCCATTTGCCACCCGTGATCACTGGTGAAAACGACAATGGTATTTTCTTTGAATTTACTATTTTCTAAACCTTCTAGTACCACACCAACTTGCTCATCTACAAAAGCAACACAGGCTAAATAGGCTTGTAAAAAATGTTTCAAGGCAATTGCTCTATCGCCATCATAAGACTCCAACAACATGCTGTAATATTTCGGCCCTTTTTTCTTAGGATCGAAATTTTCTAACCAAAACGTATCCGCTTCATCATTTTTCATCCATTTATCCAATTCTAGTTTGTCTAACGGGAACATGTCAAAATATTTGTCTGGCGCATGCAATGGTGTATGTGGACGAACAAAACCAATTCCCATAAAGAAAGGTTGTTCAGTAGCAGCATTTTCCATTTCATTTATTTTCTGAACAGCCCACAAAGCGTGCTTTTCATCTTGTAAAAGATCTCGATCATTGTCGTTTGTGTATCTAAATGGTTTTTTATCCCATCCATATACCCATCCTGGCTTGCCTTTTTCACCAGTAGATATGCCAGCAGTTGACAACCTACCATAAGAACCGTCAACAGGTCCAATTGAATTATAAGGCGCAGGGACAGCTGGATGTGCCACATTGGTTTCCCCATTATTATAAGATGGGCCATAATTGTGTTTGTAATTTGCGCCCCATTCGTCCCATTCTTTAGGCGGTTTTCCATGTGTCAACTTTCCTGATCCTAAGGTTTTATAACCATTTTCTTTGAAAAGTTTTATGATGGTTTTGTTGTTTTTTAATACGGGTTGTTTTAAGATAGGTGTCCATCCAAAATCTTTTGAATCATGAGGGTAAACCCCCGTAAATAGACTGTTTCTTGAAGGCTGGCAAACAGGAACATTTGTTTGAGCATTCATAAATTGAATTCCAGATGCCGCTAACTT
>JADWMI010000077.1 GCA_015767395.1 Bacteroidota bacterium
AATATATATGGCTTTTCATTTTAAGAAAAGACAAATCAATAAAGAAAATCAAGATTTTTCTGAGCCTTCAATTGTCATAGCAAATCATGCTTCATGGTTAGATATTCTAGTGATGATAATGCAGAGTCCAAAAGTGGTTTTAGTAGTTAAGAAATGGGTTTATAAATCATTAATTTTTGGAAGAGTCGTTAGGTATATTGATTATATTTATGTTAATGACGGTACTGAAAAAAATCTAGAAAAAGCAAGGAGATTAGTAAAAGAAGGGTATTCGATTGTGATATTTCCTGAAGGGTCAAGGTCAGAAAACGGTGACTTAAAACGATTTCATAAAGGTGCGTTTTATATGGCGCAAGAATTAAATCTAGACATTTCACCTGTAATTATTCATGGCGCTTCTGATATCTCACCAAAAGATGATTTTCTTATAGGCAAGGGTCAATTAACAATTAAGTTTTTACCCCGAATAAAATTTGATGATTTATCCTGGGGTGATAATTACAAGTCAAGAACGAAATTAATTTCAAAATTTTATAGAACGGAGTTTTACAAAACAAAAAACGAACTTGAAAACGCCAAATACTTTACACCAATCATTTTTAATAACTATATATATAAAGGCCCATTACTTGAATGGTATTTTAAGCTTAAATGGAAGTTTGAAGCTCAAAATTTTGATTTTTACAATCAACTGATTGGTGACAGAGTGAAAATTATGGATGTAGGTTGTGGATATGGTTATTTTACATATTTTATTCATTATAAAAATAAAGAAAGACAAGTTTTAGGATTGGATTATGATTCTGAGAAAATTGATATAGCAAAAAACGCTTATAATATTACAGAAAATGTCACATTTGAATCAACAGATATTACTACATTTAATATGCCGGAAAGGGATGCTATTTTTTACAATGATGTTCTACATTATTTGTCTGAGAAAGAGCAATTGGAAGTATTAACAAAATCGATAAATTCTTTATCCAAAAATGGCGTATTGGTAATAAGAGACGGTATAACAGATTTAGAAAACAGACACAAAACAACATTAAAGACCGAAAAATATTCAACAAACATTTTAGGGTTTAATAAAAAAACTAGAGAATTTAGTTTTTTCTCGATTGAATTTATTAAGAATTTTGCATTTCAACATAACTTAGATTTTGAATTGAAAGAACAATCTAAAAAAACATCTAATGTGTTATTTATTTTGACAAAAAAATAGAATGAGGGAACAAGAAATATATGATTTTGTAATAATAGGAAGTGGATTAGGAGGCTTGGAATGTGCTTATATCTTAGCTTCAGAAGGCCATAAGGTTATCGTACTAGAAAAAAACCACAAGATAGGTGGTAATTTGCAAGTTTTTAGTAGGGACAAATGTGCTTTTGACACTGGTGTCCATTATATTGGAAGTTTAGATGAGGGGGAATGTTTGAATCAATTTTTTAAATATTTTGGTTTACTAGATACTCTTAAATGGAAACGAATGGATGACGATTGTTTTGATATGATCAGATTTGAAGACGGAAAAGAATATGCTTTAGGGCAAGGGTATGAAAGATTTGAAAGAAACTTAATTAATGATTTCCCTGAAGAAGAAGATGCTATAAAGACGTATTGTGCTAAAGTTCAAGAAATTTGTTCAAAATTTCCCCTATATAATTTACAAAATTCAGTTGGTGGAAATTATTTAAAAGATGAAGAGCTATTAAGCTTAAATGCAGCAGATTATATTAACTCATTAACCAGAAACGTAAGGCTCAGAGCTGTTTTGGCAGGAAACAATCCATTGTATGCTGGCGTAAAATCAAAATCTCCTTTCTATGTTCATGCTTTAATTTCGAATAGTTATATTATGGGGGCTTATCGTTTGAAAGATGGAGGATCACAAATTGCTACCCAAATGTCTAAATATATAAGACAATTTGGAGGGACGGTTTTAAAACGTAAAAAAGTAATTGGAGCTAACTATAATGAAGATGGGCACATAATTGAGGTGTTAATTGAAGGAGGTGAGACTGTTAAAGGGAAACAATTTATTTCAAATGTGCACCCAGCAGTTTCAATTAATATTTTTGGAGAAAATAGATTTAGAAAGGCCTTTAGAAAGAGAATAAAAAATTTAGAAAATACGATTTCTACCTTCATTGTGCACTTAGTATTTGAAAAGAATTCTTTTAAACAGTTAAATCATAATACTTATCAATATTATAGTAATAATGTATGGGATGGTGCAGATTATGATGACGATTCTTGGCCAAAAAATTTTTTCGTTTCAACACCTGTTACATCATCTGGAGATGAATATGCTGAAAGTATGTCAATAATGGCATATATGAAATATGATGATGTAAAGCAATGGGGGAAAGTTAGTAATACAGTTGCTAAGCCCAACGAAAGAGGTCTAGAATATGAGGCTTTCAAGGAATTAAAGGCACAAGTAATAATTAATAAATTAGAAGGCGTTTATCCTGGAATTAAATCTAAAATAAAGTCTGTTCATACATCAACCCCTCTAACGTTTAGAGATTATATTGGAGATAATGAAGGGTCATTATATGGGATATTAAAAGATAGTAATTCTCCATTAAAATCTTTAATTAATTCAAAAACAAAGGTCCCAAATTTATATTTTACTGGTCAAAATTTAATTTTTCATGGGATATTGGGTGCCACAATAGGTGCTTTTGTTACCTGTTTTAATTTTATAGATAGAGAAACACTAATGAAAAAAGTAAATGCATTTAAATAATTAACATGTTAAAAGAATATTATACGGATTTGATGTCAGCTACAGAAGCTAAAAAGTCAATCCAAGAATTAAGTTTTTATCCAATGATGTTTCAGGCAGCAAGAGTGATAAAATCGACAGGTGTATTAAAAAAAGTTTATGAAAATAGAAGAGGTGGAATTACACCTCAAACTATAGCAAAGGAATTGAATATACCTTATTATGGTGTGCATTTGCTTTTAGAAACTGGATTAACAGTAAAACTAGTATATTTAAAAGAGGAGAATGTTTATTCACTAACTAAAAAAGGATATCAATTACTATTTGATGAAGCTACAAATGTTAATATTAATTTCACACATGATGTGTGCTATAAAGCTATGTTTCATCTTGAAGAATCAATTTTAAAAGAAAAACCTGCAGGTCTTCATAAAATTGGTGTAAATGATGCTACAATCTACCCTCACTTATCTACTTTAGAAGATACTGTAAAGAAAAGTTGGTTTGAATTTGATCATTATTATTCAGATAAAGCTTTTCCTGACGCGTTAAAAATTGTATTTGAAAATGAGCCCAAAAGGATATTAGATATTGGGGGGAATACTGGGAGATGGAGTGTAGAATGTTGTAAGTTTAACGAAAATGTTAAAATGACAATTTTGGATTTACCAGGTCAATGGAATAAAGCAAAAGAAAATATTGTTTCTTTAGGTCTTGAAGATAGAGTGAATGGAATAGTTGGAAATGTTTTAGATAAAACAATTAATATTCCTGAGAACATTGACATTATCTGGATGAGTCAATTCTTAGACTGTTTTTCTGAAGAACAAATTGAGCATATCTTAGGGAATTTAACCAATAATATGGATGATAATACTCATATCTACATCCAAGATTTATTCTGGGACAGACAGAAGGATTTTTCTGCAGCTTATGCTTTACATGGAACTTCTTTATATTTTACTGCAGTAGCCAATGGAAACAGTAAAATGTATCATTCAAGAGATATGATTTCAATCATAAATAAAGTTGGTTTAGAGGTTGTTTCTGATATTGATGAGGTAGGTGAATTTCATACTATATTAAAATGCAGAAAAAAATAAAAACAGATAGTACTATTAAAACAGATGTACTTATTATTGGAGCAGGGCCATCAGGAGCTGTGTCTGCATCAATATTAAAAAAACAGGGGTTTCATGTTACAGTAATCGAAAAAACTAAGTTTCCTAGGTTTGTAATTGGTGAAAGCCTATTGCCTTTGTGTATGGATCTTTTAGATGAAGCAAACTTATTAGAGGCAGTAGAAAAAAAAAGCTTTCAGAAAAAATTTGGTGCAATATTTACGAAAGGTGATAAATCAAGTGATTTTGATTTTTCCGAACAATTTTCTAAAAGTTGGTCTTGGACTTGGCAAGTTCAAAGAAGTGAATTTGATAAAGCTTTAATAGATGAAGTTGAAAAAAAAGGCGCTATTGTCTTATATGAGACAACTGTTGAAGATGTTGAATTTATTAATGATAAAGTTCTGACATCAGTATCTTCTAGACAAGGAACTGATATTTTTGAGTCAAAGTATATCATTGATAGTAGTGGTTATGGTAGAGTTTTACCAAAGTTATTAGACTTAGAAAAATCATCTACTTTACCTCATCGATCCGCATTTTTTACGCAAATTAAAGATGTGAATAGACCTGAAGGTAAAGATAGTAATAGAATCCAAGTAATAGTTGTTAATGACGCTGTATGGGTTTGGATAATTCCTTTAAATCATGGAATTACTTCAGTTGGTTTTGTAGGAGATTTAGACTTATTGGAAGGGGCATTAAAAAATGAACAAGAGTTTAGAAAATTGATTGATTCTAATGAGATTTTAAAAGAAAGATTTGGAGGTTTAGATTATGTTTTTGAACCAAAAAAAATAATAGGTTATTCTTCAGCGGTAAAGCAATTTTATGGAAATAAATATGTATTAACTGGAAACAGTACAGAGTTTTTAGATCCAATTTTTTCATCTGGCGTTACTTTTGCTTTAGCTTCAGGCGTATTAGCAGCGAAATTAATTGTTAAAGAATTAAAAAACGAAAAGGTAGATTGGGAGTCTGAATATGTAGATGTAATCCAATCAGGAGTAGCCGTTTTTAGAAGTTATATTGATGCTTGGTATGATGGAGATTTACAAACAGTTTTTTTTACTGAAGGAATAAGTCAAGATATTAAAAAGATGATTTGCTCAGTCTTATCAGGTTATGTTTGGGACAATTCAAATTACTATGTTAAGAAACATAAAAAAGCAATTAAGACTTTGGCTAAAGTAATAGAATTAAAACAAAATATATAAATTACTAAAAAAGCAACATTATTAGTTCGTTTTTTTAAACGCACAACCAAATACGATTTAGCACTAATGAATTGAATTTTTTGTGACAATTGTCATATTTACAACAACATCATTTCCCTACATTTGATTTTATTAAAAATAACAACCTTATTATTTCACGAATATTGAATAATATTCATGGATTATTAATCTAAAAAAGAATATGAAAAAAAAATTAATTTTAGCATTGTTAATGCTATTTACAGTAGTTGCATTCGCACAAGAATCTGATTTAAGAAAGAATCGATTTGAAGGAAATATAGGATATACCAATTTTTCTTATAAGGATTATTCTGGATCTGATGGAACTATCAATTCTTCAGTTTCTTATGAACGCCTTTTGGGTACTAACGGAGAATTAGGTATTCAAGGAGGAGTAGATATAAATTCTTTTATTGATGAAGAAGTCGTTCTTATTGCTTTTGACGCAAAACTTAACTGGTATATAATGGGAGCAGGAAAAGGAATTTATGTTGGACCAGGTTTTGCTTTTGGAGCATTAGCAGATTCCGATGGAGATTCAATATCTTATAGTAGTTTTGGCCTTAACGCAGGTTATCAAATACAAATCAATAAACTTTTTGGTATTAGAGTTGGATTGGGTTATGATCTTGTACAATTTGATGGTAGTGATATAGGAGATGCATCAGCATTTAAGACGGGAGTTGGATTTAATTTCTCAATTTAGGAAACACTAATTCTATATATAAAATTTAAAACAGTGCATGAATCTTATTTCATGCACTGTTTTTTTACTAGTTTTAAATTTGGATTTAAGCCCTACAATTTCTGTAATATTGCCCTACTTAGTGGGCATGTATGTACAAACAAAAGTTATTGCTTATGTTAAGCAACATTATTGTAAATTCTAATTTGTTTACAAATTCTTCAATTCTTTTTTATATACTTTCGCTAAAGAACTTAATCCGTCATAATAAGATCCAGCCCAATAATTTCTAAACCCGAAACCCTTGGCTTTTCCTTCAAACTGCTTTGTAAAGACCACTATGTTTTTTTCTAAATTAAGAACAACAATAATATAACTACCCCTTTTTATTAATTTATTGTACTCAGTAGCGAAAACTATTGCTCCATATTTATAGTTTGTCGATTTTAAACTATACGTTAAAGCTGTTTTTTTAGCTTTATCTATATTCAGTAATTTATCACCCTCAAGACTATTCCCCAATCTAAGCTCCACATCATTCTTTGTTATTTTACCATTAATACTATCCACAGTTTTTAAAGAATAATGGACTAACTCTTTATCTAAAGTCTTCTTTATGCTATACTTTTTTGACTCTTCTACAAACAAGGAATTCCATGTAGCAGGATAATATGTGGCTATCATCTCTACATCTGTAAACCCATCTGTTCCAACAAAAAGTGTTTGACTATAATCAACACCAAAAAACGCGATAGATTCTTCTTGACTAAACCCCTTAAGATCTTGTGCTTGAGAAAAAGAAAATGACAATAATAATACTAATGTGAAAATTAACTTTACTCTTTTCATAATTGTTGTGTTTAATAATTATTTTCTTAAATCAAAAAAAACTTGCTTCTTTCGACTCTTATTTTTATTTAATTTTGATATTATATTAATGTTTAAATCTACAAATATTTGCGGCACAACTCTAATTTTCATTCTAAAACATTCCTTTAGTTTCTCTATACTATCTTGATTATTGTCATCTTTACCTATAGTCACTTTAACGACGTCACTCCCTAACGAATCTGAATAAACCTCAATGTAAAAATTAGCTATTTTAGGAAAATCATTTAAAACATCAATTATTGCAGGGGGATATAAACTTGTTCCTTTATATTTTATCATCTGTTCCTTACGCCCAATTATTGAACTTAACCTCATAGAATTATTTCCACAGGAACATTTATCATCAATCAAATAAGCCATATCCCCTGTCCTGAACCTTACAAGTGGCATTCCTTCAATCCCTATAGTCGTGATAGTAACTTCCCCGACGGAACCGATTTTTAAATTATTTCCATAACTATCCAGAATTTCTACAATTAGCAAATCATCTTGTAAATGCCCACCTTTACCTGCGTTGCACTCAGTAAAAGCGGTAGCCATCTCGGTAGATGCATAAGTTGAGTGTAAATCTACATTCCAGACATCAATTATTCTTTTACCTATAGAATTAAGTTCTAAATCCTCATCACGTATAGAATCACCAATACATATTATTTTTTTTACTGATGTTGAATTAATATCAATACCATTATTCTCTGCGTATTCTACAATTTTAGCGACAAATGACGGAACACCAATCAACACCGTGGGTTTAAATTTCTCTATATTCTCTAATTGAACTACTGGTGATCCTGGACCTATTCTTAATGATGTTGCCCCTAGTTTTTGAATCCCTAAAAAATATGCAAGGCCTGCCATAAATCGCATTTCCATGGTTACCATTAACTGAACGATGTCACTTGAAGTTACTCCTGCAGTTCTAAATGAATTTGCTTCATTTATAGCCAATCGCTCCAAATCATTCTTTGTTAGCGGTACTGTTACAGGTATACCAAGAGTTCCAGATGTAGTAACTATATCTGATATTTTGTCTGACGATACACAGAAAAAATCGGAATTACTCCTTTGTAAGTCAAATTTTGTAGTTGTGGGCAACAAAGACAAATCATCTAATGTCTTTATATCTGCAATATCAATGTTATTTTCTTTGAATAGATTTTGATAAAACTTAGAATTATCATTAACATACTTAAGTTGTTTTATCAAAATATTATTTGGTGCGGTAATACTCATCTTTAAATTATTCCGGATTAATCTCTTCTATAGCATTTATTATTCTGTTCTCTTCCCTCTTGTTCGAAATCTCTAATGTGTATGAAACAATTTTCATTCACTATTTTTTTTGTCATTATTTTGTTAAAGAATCAATGCTTAACAGAAACTCTGTAATAACTAAATAGCGAGTCCTTCTACTTAAATCCTAGTTGCGAAAGTGTATATTTAAAAAAAAATATTTCTTTTAACATTCTATCTTTCCTAAATTTAAATAACTTTTTCCTATTCTCAATTGGAATAAAAATTATCAAATAACAACTTCCAGTTTTCACTTCAGTTTATCTTTTGGAATAAACATATCTGCACTAATTACCTGAGTGTTCTTAGCATCCTTCCATTCATTCTCATATCTTTCCATAATATTCTCAATAAAACCTCTTTCATCAAGTTTCTTTTTAGTCGATTGTATTTTTGATTCAGGTGTTACAATTGGCTTTTTTTCCAAAACAATTGATTTTACTCTTTCGAAGTCCTCGTTTTCTATAGTAATTGGCTCTAAACCTACTCGAGCTTTCCATCCACCCATTTCTATGTTAACAAGAACCAAATACGTTTCTCCCGCTTTAAAATCGCATTTAAGAAACTCTTTATCTTCTGATGACGCCCATAATAAATTTTCTCCCTCGGGACACTCATAACGAATATAGTTTTTCCCTTTAAAAATACCGATAAACTCCTGGTTGTGAAAGTACTCAAAAGAAGTAGAACGCCCCCAATTTGAAACTCTTACAAAATAAACAACTGCATTAGAATCAGCAGGTGGAGAAAATCCTTGAGAAAATACAGGTGTCCCTATTGAAAATAGGATTAAAAGGAATAAAAATGTTTTGCTTTTTTTCATAATTACTTTTGTTATAAATAGATTTTAAAAATACACCATATAAATGGTTCTGTTGCATCTGTCCTTCTTTACAATAATATATGCCAAACTAGGAGAAAATATCTGTTAATATTCATACAATTACATTTTTAGTGTTTACCGTAAATGTCCAAAAACAGTCTTATATTATGACAGATGAGACAGAACCTACTAATTTAAATTCGCAATTTTTATTAAAACGTATCAAATTTAAGGAATTAATATTCAATATATACTTGTTCTTTGGGTTTTATCAAAGCTGTTACACTAACAGTTTTACTCAAATCTATATATAACTTTTCCTGTTTCAACCTCAAAATAAGGCTTTTGTCCTAATGAATTAGGTCTTAAATTTTCAATTGGAATTGGATATGCAAATTAAGATTTTATGCTTAACTCTAACAGTAAGGTAAATTAGTATATCCAAGATGCGTTTCAATGCATTTTATACATCTTAAGTTTACAAACTATTACTTCTTAATTAGGTTTGTTGGATAGAAAACATTTCAAAGCTACAAATGGTTTTATTATTCTATGTTTTCTAACATTTTTTGAGCATCTTTTTGAAAATAAATATTCCATGGATAAGTATTTCCTGCATTTCTTGGTTTTTGGGAAATAACCCATTCCAAATCAGTTTTGAACCCCTCTTTGTTTCCAATTAAATCATAAAGGTATTTAGCTCTTCCCCATCGATTTACTAAATAATTTGGACCAATTTCAAT
>JADWMI010000295.1 GCA_015767395.1 Bacteroidota bacterium
TTTAACTCCTTGGTATTTTACCAAATGGGCTAAAATGGGGTATTTAATTTTTGGGTTGCTTTTTTTAACATTGATCCCACTTATTCAGAGAAAGAACTATAAAAAAGAAAAATTAATCATCTTCGAAAATAAAGCTCAAGCTCTAAAAATAAAAGATGAAGAGATTCATAAATTAGAGCATGAAAAACTTAAATCAGAAATTGACCTTAAAAACGATCAGCTAACAACAATCACTATGCACTTGGTTAAAAACAATGATTTTATTCAGGATGTTCAAAATAATATTGTTTCATCTCTAAATCAGATTGATTCAAAAAAAGAATTGAAGAAAATAATTAAGACCATTGACAAAGAGCTTTCAAACAACGATTCATGGGATCAATTCGCCTACCATTTTGACCAGGTTCACGGTAATTATTTAAAAAAACTTTCTGATAATAACATAAAACTTTCTCCTCGAGAAATTAAATTAGCAGCATTTTTAAGGATGAATATGAGTTCTAAAGAAATCTCTAAAATGCTTAATATTACACCACGCGGCGTTGAACTTGCCAGATATAGACTAAGAAAAAAATTAAAACTGCAAAGAGAACAGAACTTAGTTGAATATTTAATCGATTTAGATAATTCTTAGTTTTTTCAGGGTTGCATTTTGATTTCAAATTAATCTGGTAAGTTAGTAGGGCATCAAAATATCAAAAACAATTGTCCTATATTTCTATTTAAATGTAGTAATATATTAAATGTTGTGATCAGGCTGAGGTAAATTCAATTTTTGTTACGTAATTTACAACTCTAAAATATACTCAACAAGGCTCTTTTCATGTGCTAAGTCCATTTTTTTACGTAAACGGTATCTTTTAATTTCTACACTCCGTGGTGAAATATTCAATAGTGGAGCAATTTCTTTAGAAGACAAATTCAAACGTAAATAAGCACACAAACGCAGGTCATTTGGAGTTAATATTGGATGTGCATTTTTTACTTTTTTTAGAAAATCGGTATCCGCATTGTTAAACGCCTCTTTAAACACCGCCCAATCACCTGTATTTGTTAGGTTTTTATCTATTATTTTAAGAACAGGTTTTACATGACTTTCATCTTTTATTGCAGTTAATTCATCTTTAATGGTATTTAAAATTTCGTTCTTTTTAATAATACTCATCGTCGACGCACCTAGCTCTCTAGATTTACTTTCAACATCCTGTCGCAATTTTTCATTTTTCAATTTCATAATTTCTTGCTCATTCTCCAATTGGGAAATTGCAAATACACGCTGTTTCTTTTCAAGTAATTTTTGCTTTTCTTTATTAAAATTAAGCTTATACATAAAGTTCACAATAACAATAATAACAAAGAGTAATAGAATATATAACCCAATAAATAGGTTCGAAAAATACCACGGTCTATCAATTATTAAAGAATAAGAGGCTGTGTTATCGGACAATTTATTTCCTATTTTAGCTTTTACTCGAAAAGTATATTTTCCATACGGTAAGTTTTCAAACGAAACACTGGAATTCGTAGACCAATCACTCCAGTCATTATACAATCCTTCTAGCTGATATTTATAATTGACTTCAAAATAATTATTATACTCTGGAACATTAAATTCAAAATATAAATTATTCTCAAAAGATTTTAAATCCGTATTTGTATTTAAGGAAATGTGTGTTTTTGGATTATTTAAAATACTTTTTTGAATGGCGTTTATTGAAATCTTAAAATTACTATCCTTTAATTTGTTTAAATCTAATTGAATATATCCTCGTGAAGTTCCAAATAAGTATAACTCATCTTTTAAACGTGTCATACTTTCAAATCCTGGTAAAAATTTTCTTAAAGAAGCTGGTAATGAAATATTATGGGCCCTTAAAGTATTGTCTAATTTACCCGGAGTAAAATAAACAATGTTTTCTTTGGAGAATCCCCATAAAGAATTTGTTTCTTGGTTATTAATTAATTTTCCAGAGATGTAAATATCGCTCTCTAGCACACTTTTTGTTAAGAAATCATCAAGAACAAATTCATGTATAATTGAATTGTAATTAAAAACACCTTCACTTGACATGTAAATTATTTGGTTATTATAGGCTGCCAAACCGGATTTTAAACTTTTTGGAGCACTCGTCTCTACTGCGTGATTAATTACTCGAGAATAATCATTGTCAACTTTCAGTTTAAAAACTCCATTGCTTTCATGATTCACAAAAACTTCGTTATCATCCCCTATTTCAAAATACCTGCTCGAAATTGTAAAACCTTCTAAGGTGTTTCTGTATTGCCAATTATTACCTTTTTTTTCAAGAATACTTAAACCATTATAATTTCCTTGTAACAGCAAACCAGTGTTAGCAATTGGTTTAATATCCCAGGTTCCCAATATATTTGAAACCAATTCAACCCTATCATCTGAAACAATAAATGTTCCCGAATTATGTCCACAAAACAAGGTATTGTCAATAATTTTTATGCACCAAACTTGTCCAGAAGTTTCACTGATAAATTCAAAATCTTCATTCGAATCAATATTTCTATAAAACAGCCCTTGATTGGTCCCTAAATACAACTTATTATTAAATATTGCAGAAGCATAAACCGACCCTATATTTCCTTTTAAATCGTTATATACACTAAAAGGGGAATTAAAATTAACAACACTTATTCCATTATCTAATCCAAGCCAAAGGTTATGATCCATATCTTCAAACATAGAAAGTACCGTATTGTTATTCAATCCTTTTTCTTGGTTTATTGAATTAATAATATTGCCTTGTTGATCTAAATGAAAAATACCATCTGAAATACTTCCAATGACAATACTACCATCTTGCAACTGAATGCTGCTATAAATACTTAAATTAGAAATAACATTATTGGCAGGAATTTCCCACTTAGAAAGTTTATCATTTTTATATTGATAAATACCTAATTCTTGTGTTTGAAAAGATAAAATATCATCAATTGCATAAATATTAACCAAAATGTTATCCTTTAAAATTGGATAATCTAACATTAAAACGGCCACTCCATTTTCAATTTTAAAAATTCCTTCACTAATTTTTTGAAAATAGATACTCTCTTCAACCATAAATAGTTTTGGCAACGAAACTTCAGAATTAATAATCTTAAAGGTTTCTTTTTCCGTATCGTAAATATATATTCGTAGTAAAGATTGAAATAAAATAAACGAATCAAACTTTATAATTTTCCAAAAGTCTTCTTCAATTAAATTGTCTTTAATTTTATTGCTTAATGATTGGTAAGTTAATATTCCAAATTCATTTTTTTCCCAATACCCAAACTCCATATAGCCGCCAGTATATACTTTGTTATCTATTACCTTAACAGATCTAATTATTGAATTATTTGGTAAAGGATACAATTGCCATTTTGCGCCGTTATATTCTAACAACCCACTATTATTAGCAACATAAATATAGTTTTCTTCGCTTTGTGAGATGTCCCAATTTTGATTTTCGCCACCATATACATTAGGTGTGAAATTTTTAATAGGTGGTAATTCTTGAGCTTCAACTAAAAAAGATGCAAATAGTAAAAGACATAGAAATATATTTTTATTGATTTTCAAACTGATTTA
>JADWMI010000296.1 GCA_015767395.1 Bacteroidota bacterium
AGCTGCAAATATCAACAAAATGTAATTAATAATTAATTTTTTTCAAAGGTTAAAATAATTCTATCTATAAAATTAAACTTCCTTTTAGTTCTAAAATGGCATTCTAAATTTAATTTTATTATCTTTTGAAAATAAATGCCACATTATGAATTATTATTTAAAATTCTTATATCTCGTATGTTTTATTTTATTTACAAATATTAGTTTTTCACAAAATCCATTGTTGTCATCTGTTTACAGCAAACAAATTCAAAAATATTTAGAACAAAAACAATTTAACTTTTCTAATGAAGATATTGCTGATCTTTATATTGATAACGAGTATTTTGCAAAAAAAACGAGTATCACCCATATATATATTGGGCAGAAATATAAAGGCATTAAAATATTTAATGCAATATCTAGTATCGCAATTAAAAATGGTAAAATAATCTATTTTGGAAATTCATTTGTAAATAATATAGGTCAAAAAATAAATGCCGTGAATCGAAGTATTAGCCCACAGCAAGCTATACAAAAAGTCTCAGCCCATTTGAATTTAGGAGTTATTAATGATTTAAAAGAATTAAAATCAGCCAATAATAATTTTTTGTTCTCGAAGGCCAATGTCTCTAAAAAAGAAATTCCCGTTAATTTAGTTTTTACTAAAACCGTTGATGGTAAATTAAAATTATCATGGGATTTAAATATTCATACCACTGACAGTAAACACGTTTGGAATGCAAAAATAGATGCAATTACAGGAGATATATTAGAGTATAACGATTTAGTATTGAGGTGCGATTTTGGCGCGCCTAACCATTCAATAAATGACTTTAAAAAAACTATTAAAAATTCAAAAGAAGTCCCCTTTAGTTTAGTTAAATCAACTAATTATGTGACTGCCATTGGCTCACAGTATAATGTCTTTGCTCTACCCAACGAAAGCCCAAATCATAATTCCAGACAATTAGTAATTGATCCAGCCAATAATACTGCTTCTCCTTATGGGTGGCATGACACCAATGGTGCTCCTGGCGCTGAGCATACAATTACTAGAGGAAATAATGTTCACGCTTATGAAGACCAAGCTGGAAATAATAGCATTGGTTTCTCTCCTGACGGCGGGGCGAATTTAAATTTTGATTTTACATTAGATTTTAACAATCCCATAGGGAGTGACACTTCAACAGAAAACAGAAGTTCTTCTATTACTAATTTATTTTATTTGAACAATATTATTCACGATATATTGTACCAATATGGCTTTGATGAAGTGGCTGGAAATTTTCAACAAAATAATTATGGGAACGGGGGTGCTGAAAATGATTATGTACTTGCAGAAGCACAAGATGGTAGTGGAACCGATAATGCTAATTTTTTAACACTTTCCGATGGAACAAGTCCTCGAATGCAAATGTATTTATGGACAGGAGGAGGATCGCTCTCTTCTTTTACAGTGAATTCTCCTGGTTCAATAGCCGGTATTTACACTTCACAAGGTGCTCTTTTTGGCCCTAGCACCTATAATGTTACCGGGAATTTAGTATTGGCTGATGACGGATCTTCTATTCCTTCAGAAGCTTGTGATCCACTAATAAATGGAGGCGCTATCAATGGTAATATCGCTGTAATAGACAGAGGTAATTGTGAATTTGGACTTAAATGTCTGAACGCTCAAAATGCTGGAGCAGTAGCTGTAGTGGTTATAAATAATGTAGTGGGTAGCCCTATTGCAATGTCTCCTGGAGTAGATGGAGCTGCTGTAACAATTCCTTGCCTAATGATAAGTCAGGCAGATGGGGTGCTTATAAGAGCACAACTTCCCGATGTAAATGTCACCCTAACAGGAACCCCAATCCCTTCAGAATTGGATGGTGATTTTGATAATGGTATTGTTGTCCACGAGTATGGCCATGGTGTTTCCACAAGGCTTACTGGTGGCCCAAATAGTTCTTGTTTATCTGGAGATGAACAACAAGGAGAGGGATGGTCAGATTATATTAGTTTAATGTTAACTACTGACTTTTCCGCGTCCAATAAAAACGATGCGCGTCCAATTGGAACTTATGCCAGTGCCCAAAACACTTCAGGAGGAGGAATTCGCACCTTTCCTTATTCATATGATTTAGGTATAAATCCACATACTTATACTGATATAGAAACAGAAGTCGCTCCTCATGGAGTAGGCTCTGTATGGTGTGCCCTACTTTGGGATTTGACTTGGAATCTTATTGATATTGAAGGAATAGGCACTAATGATATTTATTTTGGAAGTACCAACGCCAATCGCGGTGGAGGACAAAACATAGCTTTTCAATTGGTTATGGAGGGTCTTAAACTGCAAGGCTGTGATCCTACCTTCGTGTCTTCAAGAGATGCAATCCTTGCCGCTGATGAAGCTAATTACGACGGAGATTACCAATGTATTATATGGGAAACATTTGCAAGGAGAGGTGTTGGTTTTAGTGCTGATGCTGGAACCGCAGCCAGTAAGACTGATCAAACTGTAGCTTTCGACATGCCTACTTCAGATAAATTAAATATCACAACATCTAGTGTTGCTTCAGCTATTGAAGGCCAAACTTTAACCTATACTATTACAACAAAAAACAAGAACTGTGATGATATAACAGCTATCTCCATTGAAGATATTCTTCCACTAGGATTGACCTATATTAATAGTTCTGCGAGCAATGGTGGAAGTCAAAACGGAGGTACAATCACCTATCCTTCCGTATCCAACATGGTCTTCAAAGAAGAATTAACTTATACTTTCGATGCTAAGGTCGATGTAGGTGCTTATGCCGCAAACTTCCCTACTATTTTGTCCCCTATAAATGATGATGTGGAATCTGGGACTGGAGTTTGGGATCCTTCCAACGGTTCTCCAGTTTTTAAAATTTCTACTGATTTTCCTAATAGCGATAACAGTTCATGGTTTGCTCCCAATTCAGCCACAGCCAAGGATTTCACCTTAACAAGTGCTTCTTTGCTCCTAGAAGGTTGCTCTAAACTCACCTTTAATCATTCCTATAATTTTGAGGAAACATGGGATGGTGGTACAATAGAAATTAGTACAGATGGTGGCTCTTCTTGGCAAAATTTGAGTGCTGCGATTTCTCAGAATCCCTACCCCAATATAATTGCTGTGAATTCAGGAACTTCACTGGCTGGCGAAGGTGCATTTACCGGAAACAGTAATGGATATGTAGAAACAATTGTTGATTTATGTGAATATAGTGGGCAAAATGTAATGATTCGTTTCCATGTAGCTAGCGATACAAATACAGCCGCAACCGGTGATTATATAGGATGGTATATAGACGATATTGTAGTACAAAACAACGCAGGTTTAATTAATACAGCTATAGCCACTTTCAATGCTGTTTCAAGTGTTTCTTCACATTGCTTAGTTATAACTCAGACATTAGCTTATCATGAAGAAAATGAATTTGAAGCATTAAATGTATATCCTAATCCGACAAACGGATTGTTAATCATAAAAAATTCGATTCCTTTTAGAGATGTGAAAATCTCCATTCATGACGTAATGGGACGTGTTTTATCTAATGAAATTATTGTTAATAAAATGACAAATAATGAATTAA
>JADWMI010000297.1:0-1151 GCA_015767395.1 Bacteroidota bacterium
GTAGCTGCTGAGTTAGCTGCTTTGGCTGCTTTTAGAATTCAAAAAGAAGGAGACAGAGTTGGTGGTGTTGTTTTTGCTGATGATGGATTGGATATTGTTTTTCCGAAAAGGGATCGTAAAAATATTCTTAGATTCTTGGAAAGAATTGTTGCTAGAAATAGAAATTTGCATAATACCAAAGCAATTAATTTTGAAGAAGCTATTAAAGAGGTGTTTCTGAAAATTAGAAATATTGTGACACATGATTTTTTGGTGATTATTATTAGTGATTTTCAAAGATATTCACCTGAAGTTATTAAAAATATCACGTATACATCTCAGCATAATGATGTTGTTTTATTTAAAGTCTTTGATCCAATGGAGCGTGAAATTCCAACAACTAAATTAGTTGCTGGCGATGATAAAAACCAAATAGTGGTTGATGGTAAAAATAAAGAAATCAAAGAAAAGTTTGAAAAAGGCTTTGATGCCGATTATGAAAGTTTTGAAGCTCAAATGAAGAAGCGAAGAATCCCTCTAATTTTAGTCGATACCGTTAGAGATGTGGATCAACAATTGAAAGAAATTTTAAAAGGGACAAAAAGATGAAAATAGTCACTTTTATAGATACAACCTTTTTGATGTTCATATCATTTCTACCCCAGGATGAAATGAGTAAACCAGAAGCTATTGGTGATATATTAGAGCCAGATCCACTTCCTTTTACATTTGAAACAATAGGGTGGAAAATTTTAGCAGTTGTATTAATAGTTATTGCCATAATGGCTTTTTTTAAATGGTTGAAATTATATCAAAAAAACAAATACAGACGAGCGTCTATTAAAAAACTGCAATTTATTGAAAGCGGAAACACTCAAAGTCAATATAAAATTAACCAACTAAACATCATTCTAAAACAAGTTGCAATAATAACCTTTGGAAGAGAAAAAGTTGCTGAATTGTATGGGGATGATTGGTTGTTGTTTTTAGATTCAAAATATAAGAAAAGTGGGTTCGTCAATTATTCAGCCAATTTTAGCGATGCAATTTATTATAATAAAGAAGTAGATGAATCGACTTTAAAGTCAATTTATAAAACAACCAAAACCTGGATCAATGAACATTCCTGAAAATTTTGAAATAGCGTTTCTTTGGGTGTTTTGGTTATTGCC
>JADWMI010000297.1:1251-3587 GCA_015767395.1 Bacteroidota bacterium
GCAGATATTTCGTTTAGTATGGCGCAAAATGATTGGGTAGAAAATGGACAAAGAGTTCGTCGTTGGGATGGCGTTAAAAGTGTGATGCACGATTTTATTTCAAAAAGAGAAGGAGATAGAATGGGGTTGATATTTTTTGGTTCAAGCGCTTATATTCAAGCGCCGTTTACACCTGATTTGGTCACTGTTGATGGAATGTTAGAAGAAGCCGATGTAGGAATGGCCGGACAAATGACAAACATTGGAAAGGCTATTGTGAAAGGAATTGAAATGTTTGATCAGGATACCATTAAAACAAAAGTCATGTTATTGCTTACCGATGGTGTTGATGCAGGGACAGATATTTTACCATTGGATGCCGCTGATATGGCTAAAAAAGATTCAATAATGGTGTATACCATTGGAATTGGAGATCCAAATAGTGGTAACTCCGATTTGGATGAAAATACCTTGGTTGAAATTTCTGAAATGACGAATGCACAATATTTTAGAGCTATTGATACGGAAAGGTTGGATGAAATTTATGATGAATTAAACAGGTTAGAACCAATAGAATATGAAGAAGAAGCGTTTAGGCCAAAAACACTACTATTCTATTATCCGTTAGCTGCAGCATTGTTTTTAGCCATATTTCAATCTTTGATTTTAAGTGTTTTAAAAGTGATAAATCAATTCAAAAATAAAGATTTTTATGATTGATGATTTCTTACATATCGATTGGGAGCATTTCCACTTTTTAAGACCTCAATTTTTGTGGTTGTTTTTACCGCTAGTTATTATTTTGATACTCACATTCATTGGTTCAAAAGAAGCTATTAAATGGAAAAAAGTGATTGCTCCACATTTACAACCTTATGTGATAAAAAAAGGAAGTGAAAATTTAAAAAAATGGATGCAAATAGTATTGGTGTTTATACTATCAATAACAACCATTGGTGTTTCTGGACCTACTTGGAAAACATCAGAAGTTCCAGATAAAAAGTTAGAAACACCATTGGTAATTGCATTGGATTTATCGCAAAGTATGATGGCTACAGACATACAGCCAAATCGATTGGAAAGAGCGAAATTTAAAATTAAAGATTTATTGGCTGAAAATCCAAAAGCACGAATAGCATTGGTTGGTTTTGCTGGTTCGGCTCATACTATTGTTCCATTAACGCGTGATTATAAAATTATTAGCACACATTTAGATGGGCTTTCTCCTGCTATGATGCCATATCCGGGAACCAATTTAGAAGCAGCTTTACAATTGACAGATACGCTTACAAGTATTACTACTGCTACTGCCAAATTACTTTTAATAACGGATGATTTAACCAATGAAACATTTGATTTACTTCAGAAATTTGTTGTAAAAGGAAAAACGATTGTTGAAATTATTCCGATGAATACAGTGTCAGGTGCTAATGTTCCTGCTCCAAGAAGTAAAAATGCTTTAAAAGATTCTAAAGGAAAAGTAGTGCGTTCAGCTTTAAATTCAGACGTATTAAATAAATTAAATTCTATTGAGAATATTCATGTAAATCTATTAACACTAGACAATAGTGATATGGAACTATTATCGAAGTTTATTAGCAGTAATTTAGAATTTAATGAAGAAAACGATGACATAAAAGATGAATGGCAAGACGAAGGTTATTGGTTCATAATTCCAATAGTATTTTTTGTTTTAATGTGGTTTAGAAAAGGTTGGGTGGTTTTTTCATTATTGTTTATGGTTAGTTTATCATCTTGTTCAAATAATGATAATTCATTTAAAGATTTATGGCTTTCAAAAGATTATCAGGCGCAAAAAATGGCTGAAGAAGAGAACTATCAAAAAGCGGGTGAAACTTACACTAATCCGTTAAGGAAAGGAGTGGCATATTACAAGGCAGGTAATTATGATGAGGCTATTAATGCTTTTGAAAAAGATACCACAGCAATGGGAGCCTATAATTTAGGAATTAGTTATTATAAAAATGGCGATTATGCGGCAGCCGAATTGGCTTTTGGGAAAGCAATTGAATTAGATCCTAAAAATGAAGCCGCTAAAGCAAATTTAAAAGCCGCTCAGCAAATAATGTATGGAGAGAACGAAGCTTCAGTTGAAGAAGCTCAGGAGGCTGCGGAAGAAAAACAAACAGGTCAGAATGATCAAAATAAAAGTCCGGAAGATTTAAGTGGAGGCGGACAGGAAGCTACTAAAAAAGATATGGAAAAAGAGCGTTTGGAAGAAACGGTAAATACAGATGTTCGAAAAGGAAAAGAATTGGATGAAGTTCCAGAAGATTTTCAAAGTGGAAAACAAGATCCAGCTCAAAAGGTATTGATGCGCAAGGTAGATGATGATC
>JADWMI010000298.1 GCA_015767395.1 Bacteroidota bacterium
CTGAGAAAAATATATATTCAAAAGGCAACTTTTTTAAAGTTGCTTTTTTGTTTATTTAAAATTTCAATGAAAGGACAGGATTCAGCCATAATTAATCTGATTTTTAGTTAAATTAGTTTTTATATTTCATAGCGAAATCTAAATGTTATAAATCTCGGTTGTATAAAAATTCTTGATTCTGAAACAAAAAGGTTAGTAGCGGAATTGGTAATTTTTGACTCTATATCCAATAAATTTGTAGCTATAATTTCATATTCCCATTTTGCATCTTTGTTTTTTCTATAGGCTAATGATGCATTCCAAGTTTCAAAATAATCACTATTACCACCTTTCAAACTTTGACGTGTATAGGTATAATCGGTTTTAAAAGTAAGTGATTTCCATATATAGGCATCAAAATTTACGGAAGGAGCGCTTGTATAAAATGTTGTTTCATTTGGTCCTTGGTTATTTGTAGAAACCCGATAATTATATTTTACACTCACATTTGGCGCTTTTTTAAAATTTGTGCGTATCCCAGGAGTATAACTTTGCGTAAAGCCTTTGTTCACAGACCTTCTAGTGTCTATAAATTGGTTTATTTTACTGTAATTTAAATTTAAATTTACGGTAGTAATTATTTTTCCAAAAGTGCGCTGAACACGTCCGAATGCGGTGGCGCTTTCGTCAGCAAAATTAGAGTTGAAAAAAGAACTTGTAGTAATTACATTTTCAAAAAAAGTGATATTTCTAATTTGATCAATATTTTTAGAATAAGCCACACGCCCAAAAACGTTCGTATAGTTAAATAAATTAAAACTCGAATAAAGCAAACTTAAATTGTGTGATAACGCATTTTGCAATTCAGGTTCTCCAAATTGAATACTACTAAAATTACTTAACACCAATCCTTTAGCTAGTTTTGTAACATCGGTAAACTGATTTCGAATGTCATATCTAAAAGTTAAACTTTCACTATTTTTAAATTGAATTCGCGTTTCAAAATCGGGCATAATTCTAAAAAAATCATCTTTAAATTCCTTTCCAAGTTGACTATTATTGTTTCCATAGGAATGTACTGAAAAACCCGGTGAAATCGTGAATTTACCTGCTTTTAAACGGTATCTAGCTGCTAAATAGATATCCTTAAAATTATACTCAATAGCATTGGTAGAAAGTCCATCATTAAAAGTAGGCGTTGGATTAAATGTAGAACCATCATCTAAAAATTGAAATAAATTAGAATTAAATTTTTGATGACTTAAAATAGTTCCTAAAGTTAAATTAAGATTGCTTTTTGGATTAATAATTAAATAATAATCAAGTTTTGCATCAAGTTGGCTTGATTTTATACGTTTATCTTGAGCAAGGTTATAATTTTGTTGATTTTCATCTAAGCCTAAAGATTCTGCAGTGGCATCATAATTTTCTTTATCTTCTATTATAGCATTGTAAAAAGGATCTTCATCTTTGAGTAAATACTGTGCTTCAAAAGCAAAAATATTGGTTTCATTTAGTGTAAAATAATATTTTAAGTTTTGATTAATGCTAAATGGTGTCGTTTCATCTAACTGGTCTGTGTTCCCTATAACTGAGGAAAATAAATTCTGTTTTTGTGAATCTTTGGAAATTCGGCTCAAAATATCATAATCCAATTGGTTGTTTACATTGGGTTTATAAGAACTACTCAATTTTAATAAACCTTGATTTGAACGCTCTTGACTTGCTTGATCAGTTATTTCATTTGGAATACCTAAATCTGAATCGGTATATTGCTTTATACTTCTTTGTTTTGAATCAATTAAGCTCGTGTTATAAATTGCAAATCCGCTAATATCTAAGGCCTTATTTGGAGACCAACTAAAATTTGAAGCACCAAGAACATTTTCCACAGCTAAAGCATTATTTTGACTGGTTAAAAAACCAAGGCTATTGTTTCCTAAATTTATATTTGTACCACTACTTCTGCTCGGGGCTCTAAAGCCACCACCAAAATTTCTAAGGTCCCTTGGAGTTAATACTACTTCACCAATGTTATTAATATTACCAATAAAGTTGAATGTGAATTTTGGTGTATAATAAAAGAGTTTTGGTTGCATTAAATAAAGTCCTTTGTCTGCTGTTGAATATCCACCACCAAAATTAATATTACCAAACCAAAAATTTTCTTTCCCTTCTTTAAGTTTAATGTTTAATGCAAAATTATCCTTGTTATTAGTTACACTGCTTAATTGTTGTACTTCAGAGTAATTTCGTAACACCTGTATTTTATCTACTGCATTTGAAGGAATATTTTTAGTTGCAAGTTTAGTGTCCCCATCAAAAAAATCTTTTCCGTTAACCATTAATTTATTCACTACTTTACCTTCTATCTCAACCTGTCCATCTTCATTAATTTCTACTCCTGGAAGATTCTCTAGCACATCTTCCAATTTCCTTTCAGTACCATTTTTAAAAGAATCCGCATTATAAACAATTGTATCACCTTTTACTGTAACGGGCATTTCATATGTTATTTCAATTTCATCTAAAGCATTGTCTAATTTGAGGAAAAAATCTCTCGTTACATCTGTTTCTTTAATAGTGATAATTTCTTCCAAGCTTTTCATTCCTATATAACTAACCTGAAATTTATAGGTGTTGTTTTTTTTGAGATCCAATAAAAAATATCCTTTTTCATTGGTGATAGCATAAGACGCTAAAGTATTCGTTTCTTGATTTAATACTATAATATTTGACAATTCCAATGGACTACCTATACTATCCTTAACGATGCCATCAAATTTAATCTGGGAAAAAACCACATTAATTGAGCATAGCAGCACAGTAAAAATTATTTTTTTCATAAGTTTCTATTGGAGAAAAGATTGAATAAATAAAAAAACTCGAATTAATTACCACTACTTCTTCTACCGCGGTTATTTCTCATTTCTTGCATTTTTCCAGAAATTATTTCCTGATATTCTGTTTTAGTCACGATTTTTCCTTTATCGGGAGCTTTAATTTTGTCTTTCTCTCCAGGATTCATCACAATTTTTGAACACAACATCGTTGTATTTCCAACATTAACTTCTAAAATTAATCCTGGAAGACCCCAATATTCGAGTGGTCCCTGACTCAAGGGGATTTGTGGCGAATACCAGGCAACAACATTAGTCATCTTAACCTCTATTGGTTCCTCTTTTATTGAATCAGATTTTTTTGCGGTGGTATTAGCCCTCAAACTATCCCAAGAAAAGTCATACCAAGAAAGTTCAGAAGAAGGAACAGACGCTGTAGCTTTAAAACACATGTATTTTCCGATCTGTTTTGTTTCAGAACTCATTTGCCAATCTATAGAAAGTAATTCATCTTTAACTAAAAATTGCTTTCCGTAAAATTCTTGTTTTTGCAACAACGCTTTTGTTTTTATATTTTTATATTGCTCACCTGGAGTAAAATTTTTCCCCCACGAATCTGTTGCTCCTGAAACAGCATCTATTTTTTCATCCTCTTTAAAAATAGATTCTTCCTTGTTAAAAGTTAAAATATATGTTTTCTCTAATCTGTTTTTTAGACGTTCTTGAATTTGCTTT
>JADWMI010000078.1 GCA_015767395.1 Bacteroidota bacterium
ATGGAATCTCGCATAGAAATTTCTTCTTGATTTAACTTTCTCAACTCTTTAAGTTTCTTATCAACTTTATCAAGAATCTCCTGGTAATCATCTATTCTTGAAACATAATAAAAGTTACTTTCTTTAAACCGAGTGCTGTCTATTTTGTGTTTTTCATAAACCAATGGAAAATAGTTCACCTTTCGTTGCAGCTGAAGGTTTTTAATGTTTTCACCTCCTGAAGCTAAAAACATATCGGTTAAAATATTAGCCATTTCGTCTTTAGATACTAAATTATCAGGCTTTTTAATAATTGTATTGCTGGTACAATTTATTAAAAACAACCCTAATAAAGCGATGTAAAAAAATTTATTCATTTGTTCTGTTAAATACTAAACGTTGACCTTTAATCTTGTCGTTAAACTTTCCGTTGTTATAAATTAAATTTCCATTTACAAACGTATGTGTCACTTTTGAATAAAATGTTGTGCCTTCAAAAGGAGACCAACCACATTTATACAAAATATTGTCTTTATTTACTGTCCATGGAGACGAAACATCAACCAAAACTAAATCGGCAAAATAACCCACTTTAATAAAACCTCTTTTTTCAATTTTAAAGATTTTTGCAGGATTGTGACACATTTTCTCAATTATTTTTTCCACTGAAATTTTTCCATGTCTATGAGCGGTAAATAAAGCTGGAATGGCGTGTTGAACTAAAGGGCCACCACTTGGTGCTTTTGTATACACCTGTTTTTTTTCTTCATCGGTATGTGGTGCATGGTCTGTTGCAATTACATCAATTCTATCATCTAATAATGCTTTCCAAAGACCTTCTTTATCTTTTGCTGTTTTCACAGCCGGATTCCATTTAATATATGTTCCTTTTTCTTTATAATTACTATCATCAAACCATAAATGATGCACACAAACTTCAGCCGTAATTTGCTTTTTTTCAACTGGAATTTTGTTTGAAAACAGCTTTGTTTCTTTTGCTGTTGACAAGTGAAATACATGCAAACGAGCCCCTGTTTTCTTCGCTAATTTTATTGCTTTTGAAGATGATAAATAACAAGCTTCTTCACTTCTAATTTTATGATGCATTTCAATAGGAATGTCATCGCCATATTCTTTTAAATACTTCTCTAAATTCTTTTTAATTGTTGCTTCATCTTCACAATGAACAGCAATCAACATTTTTGTTGATGAAAATATTTTTTCCAATACCTTTTCATCATCTACGAGCATATCTCCAGTTGAAGAACCTAAAAATAATTTAATTCCGGCAACATTGGTAGGATCTGTTTTTAGCAATTCTTCTAAATTATCATTGGTTCCACCAAACATAAATGAATAATTTGCATAGGATGTTTTTGAAGCTTGCTGAAACTTTTCCTCTAACAATACTTGAGTAGTAGCCTGTGGAACCGTATTTGGCATTTCAATAAAAGAAGTAATTCCGCCAGCGACAGCTGCTCTACTTTCGGTTTCAATATTTGCCTTGTGTGTTAAACCAGGCTCACGAAAATGAACTTGATCATCGATAGCTCCGGGTATTAAGTATTTCCCTTCAGCATCAATAATTTTTGTGGATGCTGATTTTGAACTAATTGAAGTATCAATATCAACAATATGTTCACCGTCTATTAAAACATCACCTACTACAATTGTTCCTTCATTAACAATTTTAGCATTTTTAATAAGTATTAATCCCATGTTCTTTTTCTTTATTTTGGTATTCCCTGCAATTTCATTTTTATAACTCCAAAAACAGCTTCTGATATAATAGAGCCGCTCATTTTTGAAGTTCCCATTTTCCGATCAGTAAAAATCACGGAAACTTCTTTGTGTTTGAACTTTAGCATCCAGGCTTTAAATTTCATTTCTATTTGAAATGCATAACCCACAAATTTAATTTTATTTAACTGTATGTTTTCCAGCACCTTACGGTTATAACATACAAATCCCGCGGTGGTATCAAAAATAGGTATTCGAGTTATAATTCTAACATATTTAGATGCGAAATATGATAAAAATAAACGTTTAAAATCCCAACTCACAACATTTATTTTATTATCTAAATACCTAGATCCAATTGAAAAATCTGCACCTTCCTCTGCACAGGCATTGTACAATCTAATTAAATCTTTTGGATTGTGAGAAAAATCGGCATCCATTTCAATTATATATTCATAATCTTTAGCCAATGCCCATTTAAAGCCATGAATATACGCCGTACCTAGACCCGTTTTTTCTTTTCGAGATTCTATAAATAAATTGGAAAACTCTTGTTGTAGGCTCTTAACTATATTCTCTGTTCCATCAGGAGAGCTATCATCAACTACTAAAATGTCAAACTTTTTTTCCTGAGAAAAAACCTCACGTATAATCGCTTCAACATTTTCCTTTTCGTTATATGTAGGAATAATTACAACAGTATTTGACATATAATATAATTAGTCGACAAAGATAAAACAATTTATTACTAATTTTGCTTTAAAATTTGAATGAACTTAATGTTTGAAGCAAAAGAAATATTACCTCAAAATAATGACTGGATAGCTTTGGTTTTTTTTGTAAGCCTTGTGATTTTAGTTTATCTTAAAATGGCGTTTAACGAACGTTTATATTACACAAGTATCTTGTTTTTTTCAAAAAAAAACATATCTATTTATTTTAATAAAGAGAAAACAAGCGTGTTTAGCTTGTACCAAATTTCATTTTTTTTCATACAATTTTTAATTATTTCATTGCTTATTTATACTTTTTGGAGCAACTTACAGCCTTCATTCCAACCTTTTAACGTCAAAACATATCTTATATTATTGATTGGAGTGGTTTTATATTTTGTTTTTCAATACTTTATATCTTTTTTTTTAGCCGTCATTTTTAATTTAGAAAAGATGTATAAAAAAATACTTTTTGAAAAAACAAACTACCTCAATACCCTTTGTCTATGGTTGTTTTTACCTTTGGTTTTTTTAACTTACGCAAAAAACAATCACGGTTTTTTACTTTGGGCGACCATACTTTTATGTGTTATTTTATTAATAGTACGATACATTTTAATTCTCAACAATAATAAAAACCTGTTTTTTAAAGACTTGTTTTATTTTATTTTATACCTTTGCGCACTTGAAATGGCACCTTTAGTGATTATTTTAAAATTAACATTTTAATGACAAAATTGAAGTTTATGAAAGTGAAAACAATTTTGGTTTCCCAACCAGCCCCGAAAGCAGATCATTCACCTTATATTGAATTGTCAGAAAAGCAAAAAGTCAAAATTGACTTCAGACCTTTTATTCATGTAGAAGGCGAACAAGCAAAAGAGGTCCGCGCTCAAAAAATTGACTTAAAGAACTACACTGCAATTATTTTAACAAGCAGAAATGCTGTTGACCATTTTTTCAGAATTGCTGAAGAAATGAGATTCACAGTTCCAGATGACATGAAATATTTTTGTGAGTCTGAAGCAGTTGCATATTACTTACAAAAATATGTTGTTTATCGCAAACGTAAAATTTATGTTGGTGTACGTACTTTTCCTGAATTGGCTAAGATTATTAAAAAATACAAGGATGAAAAGTTTTTATTGCCTTCATCAGATAAATTAAAAAATATAGTTCCTGTAACACTAAATGAACTTGGTGTACAATGGGACAGAGGTGTTTTTTATAAAACTGTTATTAGCGATTTATCGGACTTAACAGATGTTTTCTATGATATTTTAGTATTCTTTTCTCCTTCTGGAATCCACTCTTTATTTAAGAACTTTCCTGATTTTGAACAAAAAAACACTAGAATTGCGGCATTTGGAACTTCAACAATTAAAGCTGCTACAGATGCAGGTTTAAAATGTAACATCCCTGCACCAACACCAGAGACACCTTCAATGACTATGGCTTTGGAGAAATATATTTTGGAAGCAAATAAAAAATAAAACGATATTTTATTTAAAAAAACCGAGTTAAGACTCGGTTTTTTTATGCAAATAAGTTTGCGTAAATATCTTCAACTTTCCCAACCTTCACGATTTTAATGGCAATTGAGGTTTTACTGATTTTATTAAACTTTGAAATAAATATTTTTTGAAATCCAAGTTTTTCGGCTTCCAAAATGCGCTGTTCAACTCTATTTACTGGTCTAATTTCACCCGCCAAACCAATTTCAGCAGCAAAGCAAAAATCTTGTGGTATGGCTTCATCCTCATTAGAGGATAAAATAGCTGAGATAACAGCCAAATCTATGGCAGGATCATCAACTTTTATTCCACCAGCTATATTTAAAAACACATCTTTTGCCCCCAATCTAAAACCTGCTCGTTTTTCTAAAACGGCCAACAACATGTTTAATCTTTTTAAATCATAACCTGTTGATGAACGTTGTGGTGTTCCATAAACTGCAGTACTAACCAAAGCTTGAACTTCAATCATTAAAGGACGAATTCCTTCTAATGTTGCAGCAATTGCTGTTCCACTTAAATCGTCTTCTTTTTGAGAAATTAATATCTCCGAAGGATTCTCTACTTCACGCAAACCAACACTTTGCATTTCATAAATTCCAATTTCTGCAGTTGACCCAAAACGATTTTTATTTGCTCGAAGAATTCTATAGGTATGATTTCTGTCACCTTCAAATTGCAAAACAACATCAACCATATGTTCTAATATTTTTGGGCCTGCAATGTTTCCGTCTTTGGTAATATGACCAATTAAAAGTACTGGGGTAGCTGTTTCTTTCGCGAATTTTATCAATTCAGCCGTTGTTTCACGAATTTGAGAAATAGATCCTGGAGATGCTTCAATATAATCTGTATGAAGGGTTTGAATAGAATCTATTACTACTACCTCAGGTTGAACTTCTTCAATAGCCTTGAAAATATTTTGAGTATTGGTTTCGGTTAAAATTAAACAATTGGTATTGGCAATTTTTAGACGTTCGGCCCGCATTTTAATTTGCGACTGGCTTTCTTCACCAGAAACATACAATACTTTCTTGGGAATAGTAAGGGCTATTTGCAACAACAAAGTAGATTTTCCAATACCTGGCTCCCCTCCTAATAACAACATTGACCCCTTCACAATTCCACCACCTAAAACCCTGTTTAATTCATTGTTTTTGGTTGAAATTCTATCCTCTTTCTCCAATAAAATCTCATTTATTTTTAAGGCCTTATTTGTTTTTTTTGAAGTTTCAGTTTGTTTCCATTTTCGTATTTCTTCCTTCTGAATAATTTCTTCAACAATCGTATTCCATTCGTTACAAGACTTGCATTGCCCTAACCATTTTGCGTATTGTGCGCCACAATTTTGACAAAAGAAAGTTGTTTTTGTTTTAGCCATTTTAAATTAATTGAAAGAAGTAAATATAGGAAGAAAACCCTATTATTTTTGATATTTATTGTAAATAGGCATAAGCAATATAGATAAGCACCCAAATACAATAACCATAATTGTTTGAGCAGTCCACATGATCCATCCAAAAGCAAGTGCAGGGTTATAAGGAACATTGTATAAAGCCAAGGCTCCCGCAACCAAAACTGGGTAGGTTCCTAAACCGCCATTTGTTAATGCCATACTTAATCCGCCAACAACAAAACCAACAACAATAGCTTCAAAAGGTAAGTTGGCAGTTTCTGGGAGTGCAAAAGTCACTGCATAAAACATCAAAATATACATGGCCCAAATAAAAATAGTATGAAAAATAAATTGCCATTTCTTTTTCATTTTCAGTATACTTTTTATACCATCTAACAACCCATTTATAAAGGAAATTGCTTTTATAATATATTTATTTTTAGATTTTTTAAGGTATCTAAAAAGTAAGTAACCTACCAAAGGTAGTACCCCAAACAACAATATTTTTGAAAAAAGTGTACTTTCTTCTTTATCTTTAAAAAGATAACCTCCTATTAATTCGGCTTGTAAAAAAAAGGCAATTCCAATAATAGACAATAACATTACTGCATCTGCAACCCGTTCAGCAACAATAGTCCCAAAAGCTTTATCGAAAGGAATCTTATCATATTTTTTTATACTTGCAGCTCTGGCAAATTCACCTGAACGTGGTATAAATAAATTTAACAAATAGGCAATTAATACAGCCATTACACTATTGGCAAATTTAGGCTTATAACCTAAAGGCTCTAATAAAAATTGCCATCGATAAGCACGTGAAAAATGACTTAAAATACCAAAAAATAAAGATAACGCTACCCACCAATAATTGGCTGTTTTAAACGATGTTTTTATGGCTTGAATATCTGAAGGAGATAATTTAGAAATAGAGTACCAAATCAAAAATACTCCCAATAAAATTGGGAGTACTATAAAACTTGTTTTTTTAATTTTCTTAATCAAATTATGTTAAAGAATTGTCGTTTTCATTTGGAAAAATAAGCGAAGGCTTAAATGATTTAGCTTCTTCGAAGTCTAACAAACCATAAGAGATAATAATAATAATATCACCTTTGGCTACTTTTCTGGCTGCAGGACCATTTAATGTAATTTCTCCACTTTTTCTTGGGCCAGTAATAGCATAGGTTTCAAGTCGCTCTCCATTGTTAATATTTACAATCTGAACTTTTTCGCCTTCAATAATATTGGCCGCATCCATTAAGTCTTCATCAATAGTTACACTTCCGATATACTGTAAATCAGCTCCGGTAACTTTAACTCTATGGATTTTAGATTTTACTACTTGTATTTGCATGTTGCAAAATTAATGATTTCGTGATAATGTATTCATATTTATAAACTTATATTGTCAATAAGTCTAATATCTCCTGCAAAAACAGCTATAAAAGCTCTATATTTTTGCTTCTCTTCTCTATTTTGAATTGACAGAAGCGTATCTTCATCTGCAATTTCAAAATATTCTAACGCTAATAAAGGCTGCTTTTTAAATTCATTTTCAACCCAAGCCATTACTTCAAGCACATTTTTTGTGCCAAATTCCGTTTTGGCTTGTTTTATAGTTTTATAAACAAAAGGAGCAACTGCTCTATGCTCTTTTGTCAGCCTTTCGTTTCTTGAACTCATAGCCAAACCATCATCTTCTCTATAAATTGGACAGCCTATTATTTTAACAGGAATATGATTTTTTCGAACCATTTTTCTGATAATTTGAAGTTGCTGAAAATCTTTTTCTCCAAAATAAGATTTATGTGGTTTTACAATTTCAAACAATCGTTTCACAATGGTTCCAACTCCATCAAAATGACCGTCTCTAAATTTACCTTCCATTTGATGCTCCAAACCATCAAAACTAAAAGAACTGGATTGTATGTTATTTGAATAAATTTCTTCAGCAGAAGGCGTAAAAACCAAGTCACAAAATACTGATTTTAAAAGAGATAAATCCTTATCCATGGTTTTAGGGTAATTGGTCAAATCTTCCTTCTTATTAAACTGGGTTGGATTGACAAAAATACTAACGACTACGATGTCATTTTCTCTCTTTGCTTGTTCAATTAATGATAAATGACCCTGATGAAGTGCACCCATTGTTGGCACAAAACCTATAGTAGTTCCTTTTTTTAAGGACTTTATTTTTTGTTGTACAGATTTTATTTTAGCAAAAACTAACATTTCATTTTGTTAATAAACGTTAAAAGCGTGCAAACTTACATTTTTAAAGCTAAAATCTATATAAATTTTCGTAATTTTGCAGAATCTTTAAAATTAAGAGTTAGGATTATGAAAGATAAGAGAATATTGATTGTTTCATCGGAAGTAGTGCCGTATTTACCTGAAAATGAATTATCCACTTCATCGTTTGAAGTTGCAAAAATGATTCACGGTAAAGGTGGTCAAACTCGCATTTTTATGCCTAGATATGGTTTAATTAATGAAAGAAGACATCAGTTACATGAAGTAATTAGATTATCTGGAATGAATTTGGTTATTAATGATATGGATATGCCATTGATTATTAAAGTCGCTTCCATTCCTAAAGAAAGAATGCAGGTTTATTTTATTGACAATGACGAGTATTTTAAACGTAAAGCTTTATTTACAGACGAGGACAATAATTTATTTTCTGACAACGATGAAAGAGCAATATTTTTTGCAAAAGGTGTTGTTGAAACTGTAAAAAAATTAAACTGGTCACCTGATGTAATTCATGTACATGGATGGATGGCTTCGCTTTTACCTTTATATATTAAGGAATATTATAAAAACGACCCGTTATTTACCGATAGTAAAATAGTTACATCTGTTTACAACAATGGTTTTGAAGGCAACTTAGATAGCGCGTTTGATAAAAAAATTAAGTTTGACAATATAAGCGAAGAACAAACGCAACCATTATCAACACCGAACCACACAAATTTATTAATTAATGCGATTAAACATTCTGATGCAGTTATTAAAGGAAGTGAAGAGCTTCCAACTGAATTGACAGAATTTTTAGACGCAAGTGAAAAACCTGTTTTAGACTATTTTCCTGTTGAAGAATTTGAAAATGCTTATACAGAGTTTTACTTAACTCAAGTTTTATCATAAAAAATCAAAAATTACATATGACAACAAAAGTTGTAACTATTTTAAAATATGTTGGGCTGTTTACCTTCGTATTTTTTACAATAATTTCATGTGAGAAGGAAATTGAAGGCATAGGAGTAGATATTATTGGTAATACTAAATTTAGCACGGGCACCTTTACCTCTGAGGTTGATACAGGTAATGAAAATGTTGATAGAGTTCCAGCAAATCGTATAGGCCAATATTTATTAGGCGTTTATGCGGACAACGAATTTGGTTCTGTAAAAGGCTCCATTGTATCTCAATTACTGTTGCCAAGTGTAGGTGATAATTACGATTATGGTACAAATGCAGCCATAGATTCTGTTATTATTTTTATTCCTTACCAAAGCACCAAACAAGAGGATGCCACTGATGGGAAACCTGTATTTGAAATAGACTCTGTAATGGGGAATAATGAGGTTCAATTTAGACTGAGCATTTATGAGTTAGAAACCTTTTTAAACACTTTAGACCCTGAAGACCCTTCAAAAGAAATGGTTTATTATTCTGATAAAGTCTTTGAAAAATCATCTACGGCTTTCTATTCAGATAATTTTAAGATAAATCCTAACGATACTGTTGCATACATTAAAAGATATATGCCCGATGGAATTACAGTATATGATACCGATACTATTAAAACCACCACTGCTAGTCCATCAATAAAATTAGCATTAAATGAAGCAATGATTCAACAAATATTTGTTGACAACGCTTCAGGACCAGAATTTGGGTCTATTGATGCTTTTACACATTATTTTAGAGGATTTTATATTGAAGCAACTGAATTAGCTACAAATAAATCTCACTTAATATCATTAAACATGGTAACGCCAAGAATGGCAATTTACTA
>JADWMI010000299.1 GCA_015767395.1 Bacteroidota bacterium
AAATAAAAAACCCTATAAACTCAACGTTTACAGGGTTTTTAAGTGGTACCTCCAGGAATCGAACCAGGGACACAAGGATTTTCAGTCCTTTGCTCTACCAACTGAGCTAAGGTACCATTGCCTTAGCGGTTGCAAATATAAATGTATTTTTTAGACTAATCAAAACTATTTTAAAAAAATCTGTGTATTTTTACTCCTTGTAAATAAAGAACAATGAACTTAATTATTGACATTGGGAATACACGAATAAAAAATGCGGTTTTTGATGGAGGCGAATTGATTCATAATGAAATATTTACGGATAAAAACTTTTTAAAAGGCACGTTAAAAATTATTGAAAAATATCAGTGTAAGAATGCAATTATTTCTTCTGTGGGTGCTGTAAAAAAAAATGATTTAACACAATTAAAGTCAGAAATAAACCTGTTTGTGTTAAATTCTGAAACAAAAGTACCTTTTGAAAACAAATATTCAACACCAAAAACGCTAGGAGTTGATAGAATAGCATTGGTTTCTTCGGCCGTTTCTAATTTTCCAAAAAAAAATGTACTAATTATTGATGCCGGAACTTGTATAACTTATGATTTTGTAAATAGTGAAGGTTGTTATTTTGGAGGAGCGATATCGCCAGGGATTTCTATGCGGTACAGAGCGCTGAATAAATTTACTGAAAAACTACCTATACTAGAGCCTTCAAATAATTATAATTTAATTGGAGATTCAACAGAAACAAGTATGCATTCAGGGGTGATTTTTGGCGTTATAAATGAAATTGATAGTGCGATTTTTCAGTATAAAGAAAAAAATGAAGATTTAACAGTTGTTTTAACAGGAGGAGACGTTAATTTCTTGGCAAATAAATTAAAAAATGGCATATTTGCCAATCCTAATTTTTTATTAAAAGGATTAAACACAATTTTGACCTATAATTTACAATAAATGATAAGAAAAATAATAGTAGTATTTATAACTCTATTTATATCTGTAAGCAGTTTTGCACAAATTAGTAGTACCTCTGTTTATTCTTTTTTTGGTATCGGAGATAGAAATAATGCAGCAACAGCTGAGCAATTAAGTATGGGAGGTGTTGGTGTTGCTTTAAGCGAAGCTCATAGATTGAATTTGTCAAATCCAGCAGCTAATGCATCATTGCAATTCACAAATTATTCACTGGCTTTAGTAAGTAAAAATTCTTGGGCTGAACAAAGTGGGAATTCAGAAAGTTCAGTAGCTACTTACATTAGTTATTTAGCTATGGGATTTAATGTTGGTGAAAAAGGAGGTTTTTCTTTTGGTTTAATGCCAAATACTTCTGTAGGGTATAATTTGATTTCATTGGAATATGATGCGAATGATGATGTACTAGATGCTACTTCGTTTAAAGGTGAAGGAGGAACAAGTAAAGTGTTTTTAGGTTTTGGCTATGAAGTTGCAAAAGGACTAAGTATTGGGGTGCAAGGTGACTATGTTTTTGGTAAAATTGAGAATTCTATTGTAAATCAAGTGAATGGTGCTGCATTGGCAACTAAATATGAAACAGTAGCAAACGTTTCAGGATTTAAGTTTGAGACAGGTTTTCAATATAAAAAGGAAGTTAAAGAGAATATTAACTTATTAGTTGGAGGGAATTTCATTCTTGGAAACGAAATTAAATCTAACGAAAAAGAATATTTATACTCAGTTGGATTTGCATCTTTAGGAAATCCGAGAGATACAATTTTAAATAATAACAATATAGCTTATTTAAAAAACCCTATGAAATCAACTGTTGGAATAGGTTTAGGTAGGGATAATAAATGGTATGCAGGTATTGATTATTCTTTTCAAAGCGCTTTAAGTTCTGAAGGTAGTGTATATAAAAGTGATATTATTTCTTACGGTAATTACAGTAAATTAGCTATTGGTGGATTTTATACCCCAAAATACAATTCAATTATAAGTTATTGGAATAGAATAACCTATAGAGCAGGTGTTAAATTTGAAAATACAGGGATGATGTTGGATATGGACCGAGATGGAATGAATTATGAGCCCATTGATGATTTTGGCATATCTTTTGGTATAGGGTTTCCAGTAGGGAAGCAAATTTCAAATTTGAATTTTGGATTTGAATACGGTAAAAGGGGGAGTACAAAAGGAAATATGGTTCAAGAGAACTATTTTAATTTTAGATTGAGTATTTCCTTAAACGATAAATGGTTTGAAAAACGACAAATATTTTAATTATAAAGTGATAAGACGATGAAAAAAATGAAACAAATTTTAACTTTTTTATTTTTTATTATTTCTGCTCCAATTGTATTCGCACAAGCGGCTGATGAATGTAATATTAAATACAACCTTTTCAAAGGGGAATACAACGCCAAAAAATATGGTGAAGCCTTTGAAAACTGGAAATGGTGTATGGATAATTGTCCAACATTATCGGTTAATATTTACAAATATGGAATTAAGATAGCCGAGCATGGTTTGAAAAACGCATCTGAATTGGAAAAAGAAGCTGCGGCTCAATTGGTTGAAAGAGTTTATTTACAAAGGTTGCAATATTACCCTGATGGGAAGGCAAGAGTTTTAAATGATCTTGCAACGTTTAAGGCTGAACAAGGAGCCTCGGAAGAAGAAGTTTTTAGTTGGCTAGAAAAATCTTGGAAAGAAAGTCCTTCTGATATGACTTCGAAAAATATTTACAAATATTTTGATGTTATATTAAATACGTATAAAAATACAGATCCTCAAAAAGTATTTGATACTTACGATGAAGTAGGAGAAGGTATGGAGATGAAGAGAGAGGCTTATTCTAAAAAAATTGATGCAATTAATGCCAAAGATTCACTTAGTTTAACTTCAAAAGATAGAAATAGGAGAAAAATTTATCAAATAATATTAACCAATTTAACAATAACTGAAGGAGCTTTGGATGCGAAAATTTCAGCAATATCTACTTGTGAGAATTTAATTCCATTGAATAAAAGATATTTCGAAGAATTTAAGAATGATCCAATTTGGTTGAAAAGAGCGGTATCTAGAATGTTCAACAAAGAATGTACGGATGATCCATTTTATGATACATTAGTAGAGGCTTATGTTAAAGCCGATCCTTCTCCTCAGGCTTCCTTATTTTATGCAGGTATTTTATTGAAGAAAGGTGAATCTTCTAAAGCAATGGATTATTTTAAACAAGCTGTTGAACAAGAACAAGATTCTTATAAAAAAGCAAAGTCTCAATATAAGATAGCGGTTCTTTTAAGAAAACAAGGAAGACTTGGAGAGTCTAGAAGTTATTGTTATCAAGCATTAAAAAATGCACCTACTATGGGTAAAGCATATTTGTTAATTGCTTCCATGTACGCTAAAAGTGCTAACAATTGTGGGACAGATTTAGTGTCAAAAAGAATGGTGTATGTTGCGGCATTAAATAAAGCAAAAAGAGCCAAAGCAGTTGATCCAAGTATTGCAGGTTTGGCAAATAAATACATAAAGAATTACCAGCAAAATGTACCAACAAAAAAAGACTTATTTGCAGCTACTATAGAATCAG
>JADWMI010000079.1:0-5596 GCA_015767395.1 Bacteroidota bacterium
CCGTTTAGAGCATTGTGCAAAGAACAAGGTGCGGATGTAGTATATACTGAATTTATTTCTTCGGAGGGTTTGATTCGTGATGCCGCAAAGAGTAGAAAGAAATTGGATATTTACGAAAAAGAACGCCCAGTTGGAATCCAAATTTTTGGTGCCAATTTAGAATCTATGTTGAGAACTGTGGAGATTGTTGAACAATCGAAACCTGACATTATTGACATCAACTTTGGTTGTCCGGTTAAAAAAGTGGTAAGCAAGGGTGCCGGAGCTGGTATTTTAAAAGATATTGATTTAATGGTAAGTCTTACCGAAGCCATGGTAAAACACACCAAACTTCCAGTTACGGTTAAAACCAGATTGGGTTGGGACGAATCTTCCATAAAAATTATTGAAGTAGCTGAGCGTTTGCAAGATGCTGGTTGTGCTGCAATTTCAATTCACGGTCGTACACGTGCTCAAATGTATAAAGGAGAAGCCAATTGGGCACCTATTGCCGAGGTGAAAAACAATTCGAGAATGCACATTCCAGTTTTTGGAAATGGAGATGTAAACACACCAGAAAAAGCGATGGAAATGCGTGATAAATTTGGTTTGGATGGTGCTATGATTGGCCGTGCAAGTATTGGTAATCCTTGGTTTTTTAAACAAGTAAAGCACTTTTTTGAAACAGGAGCACATTTACCTGAAATTTCTATTGTAGATCGTGTTGAAATGGCCAAGCGTCATTTACAAATGGAAATAGATTGGAAAGGCGTGGAAATAGTTGGGGTTATGGAAACCCGTAGACATTATACCAATTACTTTAAAGGCATACCAAATTTTAAAGAATACCGTTTAAAAATGGTAAAATCAGACACAGCCCAAGGGGTTTATGATGCTTTTGACGAGGTATTGCAAAAGTTTGCATAAATTTGATTTGTGAAAAAAATCATTTTACTGCTTATTTGTATTTCTTGTATTGCCGCTTGTATCCAAAAAGTGAGAGGGCAATCTGAGTTGAAATTAATTAAAACAGTTAAGTTAACTATTTCAGAGCCTTCTGGAATTACAGTTTTCAACAAACATTTATACATTGTTTCTGATGAAAACGGTACAATTTATAAAACTACTTTAGACGGAAAAGTACTTCAAAAAATAAAAACCAATTATTCAGACTTGGAAGGAATTACTTACAATCCATTTGCTGAAAATTTACTTGTTGTTGATGAATCCAAACGCAACTTGATTGAATTAGATTTTAAAGGAAATCTAATCAAAAAAAGGAATATAAAGGGGAAGCAAAAAAATAAAAACAGTGGTTTGGAAGGAATTTGTTTTGACACTTCAAAAAATAAAATATATGTTTTAAATGAAAAATCACCCAAACAGTTATTAGAATTAAATTTAAAAGGTGAAATTAAAAATAAGTTTGAATTGGATTTTAGTAGAGATGTTTCCGGGATTTGTTATGATGAAAATAATGATAATTTATGGGTGACTAGTGATGAGTCAAAAGCTATTTATCAGATTTCCAAAAAAGGAAAATTACTGAATAAGTATAAAATATCTATTGAAAAAATGGAAGGAATAGTTATTTATCTGAACAAGATTTATGTGGTAAGTGATAGCTTAAACACGCTTTACATTTTTGAAAAAACGGAATAAATATTTATTCAACCAACTTTTTTGAAATTCTACTGCTTGCAATTTTGGATGCTAAATACCCCAAGACGAGAATTGTAATAGCAACCGAAAACAGGTTGAAAAAAGTGAACTCCACAGGGTAAGCCAAATGTTGGGTAATCATAAACAGTTGATATTTCTTTTGTAGTAATACCAAAATAACACCTACTGAGAGTCCAATTACCAAACCGAAAACAGTTAGTAAAAACCCTTGTAAAATAAATACCTTTTTAATTTCCTTAATGGTAGCCCCTAGACTATAGAGGGTTTTTAGGTCGTCTCTTTTGTCTAAAATCATCATAATGATAGCACCAATTACATTGAATAGGGCAATAATTAAAATGAGTGTAAAAATTAAATAGGAAGCTAAATTTTCAGTATTCAACATTTTATAAAAAACAGCATTTAGTTGTTCCCGGGTTTCAATGTTAAAATCTGGACCTAACAAGTTTTCTAAATTTTCTATCAAGATATCCCGATTATAATTTTCTATAACTTTTAATTCAATTGCTGAAATTTGATTTGGTGAATAATTCAATAAAACTTGCGCCAACTCCAAGGGTAAAAACGTAAACTTTTTATCCATTTCATCGTTGAGTCCAAAAATACCAATGGGCTGTGTGTTAATTTGATTGAAAGCGTTGTTTGGGTTTGTAATGTATCCTTTTCCAGGTTTTGGAACATAAATTTTTAAGGGTTCTAAAAATTCAAATACACCAACAGAAAGTGTGTTTGAGATTCCACTACCAACCACAACTCCAAGCGGAATGTTTTTATCAAGCCAAGTTCCAATATAAACGGTGCTATCAATTTGATTTAGGTGTATATAGTTTGAATCTACTCCTTTTATATATGCAATATGTGTTTTATCGTGAAAATCAAAAAAGGCGCGTTCTTCAATTACTTTTGAATAAGAAGCAATCCCTTTTTCTTGGTTTAATATGGTTTGAATATCCGCATTAAAGTCAAATGATTTTCCTTTGATAGAAGTGATTTTTATATCTGGATCTGAGGTGTTTAAAAAACCAATGCTAAAGGTTCTCAAGCCAGAAAAACCAGACATGACAATAAATAGTGCCAATGTTCCAATTATTACGCCCATTGTAGCAATAAGTGTAATAATATTAATGGTGTTGTTACTGCTTTTTGAAAATAAATACCGTTTTGCTATGTATAGCGGAAAGTTCAAATTACCTTTTTTGACGTTTGTCTAAAATTTCAGGATTTGTAATTGGATTGTCATTCTTACCGCTCAAAGCATTGTCTATGTCTTCTATATAATCCAAACTATCATCAATATAAAATAAAAGATTCGGCATACGTCTTAATTGTTCACGGGTACGCTTCGCCAATTCATAGCGTATTGTTGCTGTATTTTCCTGAACACCTTTTAAAATAATTTCACGTTTTAATTGAGGGAACACACTAAGAAATACTTTAGCTTGTGATAAATCAGAAGTCACATTTACTTTGGTAACAGATATTATCACTCCTTTCATTCCATCCTGTGCAGCGTGTTGTAAAACTTCGGCCAAGTCTTTTTGTAATACACCTGCTATTTTTTTTTGTCTGTTTGTTTCCATTTTGCAAAGATAATAGTTAAATGTACACAAATTTTGTTTTTATTTGGCCTAGTTTTAAAATAAATAGTAATGAAACTCTAATTTTTTCGTTAAAGCTGTTAGGGTATGCCATTGTTCTTTTTAGCAGCATTTAGAAATTTTAAAAAATGCCTTAATTCGGGTATATTACTAGCGCAAAGTATAATCAAAAAAACTAAAAATCAAGAATAGCCAACTAACAACTTATTTGTATATTGCAGCCTATTTAATAAGCATTACATTTGGATAAATCATTTGAAAAATATCAAAAAAGAAGATTACGGTCTTCGTACTTTTCTGTTGTTGTAAGCATTGGTTTGGTGCTGTTTTTAGTTAGCTTATTAGGTCTCATAGTGTTAAAGACAAATAGTATTACGAAACATTTTAAAGAAAAAGTAACCATTACAATCTTTTTAAAAGACAATGCTAAGGCTAAGGATGTAGCGGTTTTACAAGCTGAATTAAAAAAAGCTGAATACACAAAATCTGTAATCTATATATCAAAAGATGAGGCTGCAAAAAAATACAGCGAAGATATTGGGGAGAACTTTTTAGAATTTTTAGGTGAAAACCCACTTAAAAATGGAATTGATCTTTCTTTGAAATCGGAATTTGTTACGCCAGAAAAAATGGCTGAAATTGAAAAGAACTTACTCATTAGAAGCATTGTTGCGGAAGTTACATATGATAAGCCTTTAATTGAATTACTATCAAAAAATATCAGTCGCTTGAGTTTTTGGATTCTGTTGTTTAGTTCTTTATTTACGTTAATTGCAGTAGTATTGATTAATAGTTCAATCCGACTTTCAATATATTCAAAAAGATTTACCATTAAAACCATGCAAATGGTTGGGGCTACAAAAGGGTTTATAAGAAGGCCGTTTATTTTACAAAGTATAAAACTAGGAATTATTGGATCCCTAGTCGCCATTGGTGGTTTATTTGGGTTTATTCTATATTTGAATAAAAGAGTCCCAGAGATTGAATTGTTAAATGATGTTGAAATTATTGGAATTTTATGCACGGTAATTATTGGTTTGGGAATTTTAATTACCTGGATAAGTACATTTTTTGCCACCCAGCGATTTCTTAATTTAAGAACCGAAGAACTTTATTATTAAAAAATGAGTAAAAAGGAAGAACAAAAAAGCGAATTCCTATTTGGGAAAAAGAATTATATAATAATGCTGGTTGGAATTGCTATTATTTCACTTGGTTTTATATTAATGGCCGGGGGTGGAAGTGATGACCCAGCAATTTTTAATGATGAAATTTATAACTTTAGAAGAATTAGATTGGCTCCAACGCTTGTTCTTATTGGTTTGGCTATTGAAATTTATGCCATCATGGCCAAATCTAAAAAATAAGCATGAATTTAATAGAAGCTATTTTTTTAGCTATTATTGAAGGAATTACAGAATATTTACCTGTTTCTTCAACCGGACACATGATTATTGCTTCGTCATTTATGCAAATTGCGAACGATGATTTCACCAAACTTTTTACAATTGTTATTCAACTAGGCGCTATTTTGGCTGTGGTTGTTTTGTATTGGAAAAGGTTTTTTCAAAGCTTAGATTTTTATTATAAACTACTAGTAGCGTTTATGCCTGCAGTTGTTCTTGGTTTGCTTTTAAATGATGTGATTGACGAGTTGTTAGAAAGTCCTTTGGTTGTTGCAATTACCTTGGTTTTAGGTGGAATTATTTTAGTGAAAGTAGACGATTGGTTTAAATCAAATGAAGTTATTGATGAAAATAATCCAGATAAAAACACGAAGATTAGTTATGCTACAGCCTTAAAAATTGGTTTTTTTCAATGTTTGGCTATGATTCCTGGAACATCGAGAAGTGGTGCAAGTATTATTGGTGGAATGACACAAAAGTTAAATAGAAAAACCGCTGCGGAATTTTCATTCTTTTTAGCCGTGCCTACCATGTTTGGGGCAACTGCAAAAAAATTGTACGACTATTATAACGCCGGTTTTGTTTTAAGCGACGAACAACTAAATTATTTGTTAATTGGAAATGTTGTAGCCTTTGTTGTTGCATTGATTGCCATAAAATCGTTTATAGATTATTTAAGTAAAAAAGGATTCAAAATATTCGGTTACTATCGAATAATATTAGGAATTTCATTGTTGATTATTCACTATTTTATTTACCCATTAACTATTATTTAATGTTGACTGTTGAAGATTATAAAGATGGACAAGTTTTGTTAATTGACAAGCCTTTGAATTGGACTTCCTTTCAGGTGGTGAATAAATTGCGCTGGCACATTCGACAAAAATTCAATCTTAAAAAAATTAAAGTAGGGCACGCAGGGACTTTAGA
>JADWMI010000079.1:5696-9309 GCA_015767395.1 Bacteroidota bacterium
AATTTTCCTGATACCAAACACAAGATACCTGATACTAAAAACTACTTCAAAAATCTTCCCAACCAACTATCCATAATATTTATTTCCCAATGGTCTTGTAATTCTTCTTTGGTGGTAATCATATTATCAAAAACAGTTGTTTTAGGAGAAACGCCTTTGTTTTTCATCATTTTTTTAAACTCAATCAAATCTTTGTACACTACAAATTCACCCTGTTTGTAACAAACATTAATTTTATCGAGCAAAATAACTTCCATTTCTGTTTCAAGCGCTTGAATGAAGGTAGATAAGGCATCATGTGCTTCAATGCTCAAACTAATTTCAGCATCATCAACCGAAATAATAATAAAGCGATCATATTTTAATTCATAAGCGCTGTTTAACGCTTGCCCTTCATTTGTCCAATTGTTTAAAAAGGATTCAATACTTTCCTTTATGCCTGGAATTTCTTGTGCATAAAATTTTCTACTCGATGGAAACACCCATAATTTGCACCAATCAGGAATCTCATTAATATCTACAATCATTATATTGTTTTAAGGCACAAAGGTATTTAAATTTGTTGAGCTAAAAATTAAGAAGCCTTTAATAACTGAACAATGTCTTTTTGTGTACTGTTGCCTTTGTCTTTATTGTACCAAATTTGTAAATCTTTTTTAAATTCGGCATCAATATTGCCGTTTTGTTCTTTATAATCTAATACCATTTTAGCAGCAATAGAAGGGCGAGGCCCCCAAGAATTTATCACGTTTTGATTTTTATCAACAATAATTATTTTAGGAATAGATTTACTTCCGTTGGTTAAGAATGCCTCCATTAATGGTTCGTTTTCATCTCTACAAACCACTTTTAAATCTATTTTAGAGGAAGCATCTGCTATTTTATTTAGCACAGGTAATATTTGTGCAGCATCACCACACCATCCTTCAGCAATAACTAAAAAGGTAAAACCATCGTTTAACTGATTTAATGATGTTTGAGTTTCTTCTGAAATTTTCAAAGTCTTATCTAGCCTATCCATCCGTTTATCATTCAATTTACTGTAGTTTGAGAGTTCCTCAGTCTGGTTTTTTCCAGTTGATTTTCCCTCAACCAAAAGCCCTTTTACTAAAGTTCTATAAGTTGCATAAGTGATGCCTTTTTTTAAACTATTCTTTATTAGTGTATTATTCATATTTTAATTAACTTTAAGTCCGATTTTTGGACGAAATAAGGTTGGAAAAATTACAGATGCGTAATAATTTTTATTCATCAGCAAAAATAATATTGATTTTGAATAAAAAATGTTACTTTTGTTACAGAAAGATAAAAAGATAAAACTATCCTTTTATCTTTAGAATGACATTTATCATTACGCAAGTATTTGTGTTATAGTACATTTGTCAAGTATTTATAAACTTTAATAGTATAATTATGAAAAAAATCAACTTAATTTTCTCGCTTTTAGCAGTATTAGCACTTTTCATGACCTCATGTGATGGAGAAAAAAAACCAACAACAACAAAAACTGAAACAGCTCCTCAAGGTAAAGGGCAATCAGCAGTTAAGGCAACTGAGGGAGCAGATCCAAATGCATTACAAGTAGCAGCATCTATAGATGACTTTTCAACTTTGGTTGTAGCTGTAAAAGCCGCAGGTGTTGAAGATGCATTGGTAAATGTGGGACCTTTAACAGTTTTTGCACCTGTAAATGGCGCATTTGATAAATTACCAGAAGGAACAGTAGAGACATTATTAAAGCCTGAAAGTAAATCTCAATTGGCTTTTATTTTAGTAAATCATGTGGCACCAGCAAATTACCCTATTAAACAATTAAAAAAGGAAGCCAAAAAGGGGCGTAAATTATATATGGCTTCAGGTAAATATTTGGTTGTAGAAGATAAAGAAGACGGTGTTTATGTGGGTGGAACAAAAATATTAAAAACGGTAAAGGTAAGTAATGGTTGGATTCATGTAATTGACAATGTATTAGTGCCAGTTGAATAAATTAATTAAAAATATAATAACTAAAAGAATGAAATTAAAGGTATTAGTATTGGCTATAGTAATAGCATTTGTGTCAAGTTGTGGGGGTGATGGTAAAAAGCAGGATAAAGCTGCAGCACCGGCAGAAGAAAAGACAGCGGTTGTAGAGGTTGATCCAATGAAAGATAAAGGTATTGGACCAATTACAAATGTTACACTTGGCGCGATTGACGAATCTATGGCGGCAGAAGGTAAGGAAGTTTTCAAAACAAAATGTTCGGCCTGTCATAAAATGACCAAACGCTTTGTAGGACCGGGATTGGCAGGAGTTACTGAAAGACGCACCCCTGAATGGATTATGAATATGATTCTAAACCCAGAAGGAATGGTAGCGGAAAACCCAATAGCTAAGAAATTATTAGCTGAATACTTAGCGCCAATGGCAAACCAAAGTTTAACAGAAAAGGAAGCTAGATTAATACTAGAATACTTTAGAACTTATCCATCGAAGAAATAATAACTTAAACATTAGCAAACAAAAAGTATCAAATAGCAAACAACAATCAAATATAAATAGTATGAAAACAATTTTTAAATCTTTATTAGCAATTACAGTACTTTCACTAGTATTTAGTAGCTGTGGTAATGGCGGCTCAAAAAAAGGTTCTCAAGGTGCTTTATCTAGTAGCGCCGCAGAGAAAGTTTACGTAGCTCCAGGAGAACACGATGAATTCTATGCATTTGTATCAGGAGGATTTAGTGGACAATTGGCTGTTTATGGTCTTCCTTCTGGAAGATTATTTAAAGTTATTCCGGTTTTTTCAGTAGATGCGGAAAAAGCATATGGTTTTAACGAAGAAACAAAACCGATGTTAAATACTTCTCATGGTTTTATTCCTTGGGATGATTCACATCATCCTGATATTTCTCAAACAAATGGTGAAATTGATGGTCGTTGGATTTTTATAAATGGTAACAATACACCTCGTATTGCGAAAATTGACTTAACAACTTTTGAAACTACTGAGATTATTGAAATTCCAAATTCTGCAGGTAATCATAGTTCATCTTATGTAACTGAAAACAGTGAATACGTAGTAGCTGGTACTCGTTTTTCGGTACCATTTCCGCAACAAGATATGCCAATTGATGAATATAAAGGTAACTTTAAGGGAGCCCTTTCTTTTATTTCTGTAGATCCAGAACACGGCCATATGGATATAAAATTCCAAATAAGAATGCCTGGTTTTGATTATGATTTATCACACCCAGGGAGAGGTGCATCTCACGGATGGTTCTTCTTTACAACCTATAATACGGAAGAAGCAAACTCATTATTAGAGGTAAATGCTTCTCAAAACGATAAGGATTTTATCGCAGCAATTAACTGGAAAAAAATTGAAGCGTATGTAAATAATGGTGGTGGTAAAATGATGCCTGCAAATTATGCACACAATGTATATGATGAAGCAACACATACGGCAACGTCAACAATGAAAAAAGAAGTGTTAGTTGTTGATCCTTCTGATGTTCCTGGAGCAATTTATTTTATGCCAACTCCAAAATCTCCTCACGGTTGTGATGTTGATCCTTCCGGTGAGTATATTGTTGGTAGTGGTAAATTAGCTGCTGAGTTAACGATTCACTC
>JADWMI010000080.1:0-7407 GCA_015767395.1 Bacteroidota bacterium
ATAATAATATTGAAAAATGAAAAAGGTGAAATATTTTTTGAGGTTTCAATAAAGTAATATTTTCCTTTTTTACTAAGTTCATGCTTTGAAAGTAAAAATGCCAATGAAATTAATTGAAGTAAAAACTTCAAACTAAAAAATACAATCCCCACTAAATAAGTAAAGGTTAAAATCTGGATCCAATCAAATGATTGTTCAACAATTGGTGTATTTGAAATAATATTAAAATCTGAGCTGTTAAATTGTTGGGTAACGGCTTCAACATATACTGGAATTTCAACCAATGGAATTGAAACGGCTACAATTAAACCGATTAAAAAGTAACTTCGAATCGATTTAAAGAAGGTCTCGTTTTTTAAGAATATGTAATAAAAAAGAAAGAATATTATTACAAGTCCGCTTGCTTTTAATAAATAATCCATGGTTTTTAATTTTCTTTGTTTTCAATAATTTTAATTATATCACGCAACTCATCAACACTAATTTTCTCTTCATTTGCAAAAAATGATACGACATTTTTATACGAATTTTCGAAATAATTGTTAATGGCATTCGAAAAATAACCCTTACGGTAATCTTCTTTTGTAATTGCAGGCTGGTATCTGTGCGTATTGCCAAAGGCTTCGTGTTTGATAAATCCTTTGTCTTCCATTTTTCTTATTACCGTAGAAACAGTATTGTAATGTGGTTTAGGTTTTGGTAAGGCGGCCACAACTTCTTTTACAAAAGCTTTTTTAAGCTTCCATAAAACCTGCATAATTTCTTCTTCTTTATTGGTGAGTTTTTCCATGACAATTATTCGATTAGTATATTTTTCCTTTTTAGATTTGATAAAATTCTCAACCCATTACAAACTTAAACTATTATTTTAGTTGTTAAACTATAAAAGTAGTTGTTTAACAAAAATTTATGTTTTTAGAATTTTGAGACATGTATTGTAGCGGCTTTAAATCTATTATATTTGCAAAAACTTTTTTATGAATTTACTTTTTTTAACAGTTGGGTTGGTTTTGTTGGTTTTAGGTGGAAACTGGTTGTTAAAGGCCGCTGTTGGGTTTTCTTTAAGATTACAAATCCCTAAAATTGTAATAGGAATGACAGTTGTTTCTTTTGCGACCTCAGTACCTGAGTTAATAGTGAGTGTAAATTCAGCTTTGGCGGGTCATGCGGATATTGCTTTGGGAAACGTAATTGGTTCAAATATTGCTAATTTAGGATTTGTATTGGCAATCACTATTTTAATTTCAACCATAAGTGTTGAAAAAAGTTTTTATAAAACGGACTGGCCAATAATGATGATTGCTTCCATGTTGTTATATGGATTTATTGCTTTTGATGGGGTGTTGGTTAGGTACGAGGGGATAATTTTATTTTCATTCTTAATCATATTTCTAATTTATTTGTTGAAATTTCAAAAACCGGCTGTTGTTGATGAAATGCCTGAAGATGATGTAGAATTGCCTTTATATAAAGGAGTACTATTTTTGCTGCTAGGAGGTATTGCGCTTTGGGGAGGATCAGAGTTGCTTATTGATGGAGCTGTAGGTATGGCAACAAAGTATAATGTGAGTGAGCGTATTATTGGAATAACCATAGTTTCTATTGGTACGAGTATTCCTGAATTGGCTGCATCTGTAATTGCAATTCTGAAAAAAGAAAAAGCTATTTCTTTAGGGAACCTAATAGGCTCAAATGTGTTTAATATTTTAGCAGTTTTAGGAATTACGTCTATTATAACGCCTGTTAAAGTTGTAGATCAAGGCTTGTTGACCAATGATATTATATGGATGTTGGGCATCTCGCTACTAATTTTGCCTCTAAATTTTGCGCCAACTCGTATGAAATTGAGTTGGAAAGAAGGGGTGATTTTAATTTCGTTGTACGCCTTGTTTATGTTTCAAATGTTTAATTAGCTTAATAATGAAGTCGAAAGTAAAAGTATATTAAAACTTTAAAATACTTTTTTTAGAATATAAAAGGGTAAAAAAAAACACTGCAATTGCAGTGTTTTTTTATTTTTATAAAAGCTGTAAGACTATAATTTAGCTGAATTCACAGTTCTAATGATTCTTGAAGCAACTTTATATGGATCTGCATTTGAAGCAGGTCTACGGTCTTCTAACCAACCTTTCCATCCTTTTTCTACTGTAATGATAGGAATACGGATTGAAGCACCTCTATCAGAAACTCCATAAGAGAAATCAGAAACGTGTGCTGTTTCATGCAATCCTGTTAATCTTTCATCGTTATATGCGCCATAAACACCAATATGCTCATCAGTTACAGGTCTAAAAGCTTCACAAATTTTATTGTAAATTGCTTCAGAGCCACATGTTCTTAAAGTTGTGTTTGAGAAGTTTGCATGCATACCTGAACCATTCCAGTCACCTTTTACAGGTTTTGGATGTAATTCAATATAGTATCCGTATTTTTCTGACAATCTATTTAATAAATATCTTGCTACCCAAATCTCGTCACCAGCAGTTTTTGCGCTTTGTGCAAAACATTGAAATTCCCATTGTCCTGGAGCAACCTCTTGATTAATTCCTTCAAAGTTTAAACCAGCATCAATACATAAATCAGCGTGTTCTTCAACAAAGTCTCTCCCCCAAGTATATCTACCACCTACAGAGCAGTAATATTTTCCTTGTGGTCCAGGGAACCCTCCACGTGGGAAACCTAAAGGTAATTCAGTTTTAGCATCCATTAAGAAATATTCTTGTTCAAAACCAAACCAAAAATCATTATCGTCATCGTCAATTGTAGCTCTATGGTTAGATACGTGAGGAGCGCCATCAGCATTTAATACTTCACACATTACTAAAAATCCATTGCGTCTTACAGGATCAGGATAAATAGCGACTGGTTTAAGTAAAACGTCAGAAGCCTCTCCTGTTGCTTGCTCAGTTGAAGAACCGTCAAAAGACCAAATACTACAATCTTCTAATTTTCCACCAAAGTCATTTTCAACTTTAGTTTTACTTCTTAATTCCTGTGTTGGTTGATGACCATCTAACCAAATGTACTCTAATTTTGTTTTGCTCATATATGTTGTGTTTTTAATAAATTCAAATATTTATCACAAAAGTAAAAAAATCTTTCGTATGGCAAAAAAAATGGGGTGGTAAAAACATAGTTAGCGTGTATTTTTATGGATGCCCTATTTTTTTTGGGGGTTATTCAAAAATAATTTAAAATAATTTAAAATAATTGATAAATAAATATTTGAAATTATTGTTATCTTCGTACCAAAACAATAATTATTATGTCAAAATTACGTTTTAAGGCTATGGAGCTTGCCCAAAGTAGGAAGCCTGTAGAGGTTCAGGAATTAAATAGACGTTCTGAGTTGTTTGGGAAAAATGTGTTTAATGAAAATGCAATGCGCCAATATTTAACGAAAGAAGCTTTTGAAGGGGTAATGAGCGCTATAAAGCATGGAAAAAAAATTGACCGTAAAATTGCAAATCAAGTAGCTTCTTCAATGAAAGATTGGGCCTTGTCTAAAGGCGTTACACATTATACGCATTGGTTTCAGCCTTTGACAGGTGCTACAGCCGAAAAGCACGATGCTTTTTTTGAAACGATTGGTGGCGGAATGGCTATTGAAAAATTTGAAGGAGGTCAGTTGGTTCAGCAAGAACCAGATGCTTCGAGCTTCCCACATGGAGGAATAAGAAATACTTTTGAAGCTCGTGGTTATACAGCTTGGGATCCTACATCACCTGCTTTTATATATGGAACTACTTTGTGTATTCCAACAATATTTGTTTCTTATACGGGTGAAGCCTTAGATTATAAAACACCTTTGTTAAGAGCGTTGCACGCTGTTGATTCAGCAGCTACCGACGTTTGTAAATATTTTGATAAAAATGTTAAAAAGGTAACTTCTTCATTAGGGTGGGAGCAAGAGTATTTTTTAATTGATAAGGCGTTGGTTGCGAGTAGGCCTGATATTAATTTAACTGGACGAACTTTATTAGGGCATTCTTCAGCCAAAGGTCAGCAATTAGATGATCATTATTTTGGTTCAATTCCTTCACGAGCATTAAACTTTATGCGCGATTTGGAAACTGAATGTATGTTGGTAGGTATTCCAGTAAAAACAAGACATAATGAAGTGGCTCCTAATCAGTTTGAATTGGCGCCTATATATGAAGAAGCAAATTTAGCGGTAGATCATAATTCACTTTTAATGGACATGATGGGACGTGTGGCTTCTCGTCATGATTTTAAAGTGTTATTTCATGAAAAACCTTTTGCTGGTGTAAACGGTTCTGGGAAGCACAATAACTGGTCTTTATCAACTGATAAAGGCGTGAACCTTCTGTCGCCAGGAAAAACACCTATGAGCAATCTTCAATTTTTAACCTTCTTTATAAATACGATTAAGGCGGTTAATAATTATGAGGATTTATTAAGAGGATCTATCGCCTCAGCAAGTAACGATCATAGGTTGGGAGCCAATGAAGCACCTCCAGCAATTATGTCGGTATTTATTGGAGAGCAGCTAACGAATGTTTTGGAAGAATTGGAAGGCGTTACCAAAGGTAAATTATCTCCTGAAGAAAAAACAGATCTTAAACTGAATGTTGTTGGAAAAATTCCTGACGTTTTATTAGATAATACAGATAGAAACAGAACATCTTCCTTTGCATTTACAGGGAACAAATTTGAATTTAGAGCAGTTGGTTCAACAGCTAATTGCGCAAACCCTATGACCGTTTTAAATACCATTGTAGCCAAACAACTGAAAGACTTTAAAGTTGAAGTTGATGCTTTAATTGATGAAAAAGGGTTGAAAAAGGACGAGGCCATATTTAATATTTTAAGAGAATATATTAAATCTTCTCGAAATATTTTGTTTGAAGGAAATGGTTATAGTTTTGATTGGGAAAAAGAAGCTAAAAAAAGAGGTTTAAGTAATAATAAAACAACACCTGAGGCTTTAAAGGTGAAAATAACAAAAAAGGCAATTGACTTATTTGAAGAAATGAATGTAATGAGTCAGGTTGAAACGGAGTCACGTTATGAAATTGAAATTGAAGAATATACAAAACGCATTCAAATTGAATCTCGTGTCTTAGGCGATATAGCAGGCAATCATATTGTTCCTACTGCTGTTCGATATCAGAATATGTTAATTGAAAATGTAAAAGGATTAAAAGAAATCTTTCCTAAAGATTTTGAAGGGCATGCAAAAGAGCAAATTAAATTGATAAAAGGCATTTCAGGACATATTGAAGCCATTCATTTTAAGGTTGAAGAAATGATCAATACTCGAAAAAAAGCAAACAATTTAAAAGATGCAGTTAAAAAAGCTGAAATGTATTGCAGTGAAGTAAAACCATTCTTTGACGAAATTAGATACCATTGCGACAAACTGGAACTTATGGTTGATGATGAGATTTGGCCATTGACCAAATATAGAGAGTTGTTATTTACAAGATAATAGCTAAAAATTTAAAGATTATAAATAAACTTAAGCCGAATGTGAATCACATTCGGCTTTTTTATGTTTCCTATATTCAAAAAGAAGAATTACTTTTGCAATTATCTTAATAAAATAATCATGAGTTCAGAAGTTAGCAAAAGGTATAGTCAAAGAGGTGTTTCAGCTTCAAAAGAGGATGTCCACAACGCTATAAAAAATGTAGATAAAGGATTGTTTCCACAAGCTTTTTGCAAAATTGTACCTGATTATTTAACTGGAGATGATGATTATTGTTTGGTAATGCACGCTGATGGTGCCGGTACAAAATCTTCGTTAGCATATATGTATTGGAAAGAAACTGGAGATGTTTCAGTTTGGAAAGGAATTGCCCAAGACGCTTTAATTATGAATATTGATGATTTAATATGTATTGGAGCTACTGATAATATTATGTTGTCCTCAACCATTGGTAGAAATAAAAACTTAATTACAGGAGAGGTTCTTTCGGCCATCATCAATGGAACTGAAGAATTGTTACAAGATTTAAAAGAATTTGGAGTTGAAATTCATTCAACAGGAGGGGAAACTGCTGACGTTGGTGATTTGGTGAGAACTATTATTGTAGATTCAACGGTAACTGCTCGTTTGAAAAGAAGTGATGTAATTGACAATGCAAATATAAAACCAGGAGATGTTATTGTAGGCTTGGAATCTTTTGGACAAGCAACTTATGAAAAAGAATACAATGGAGGTATGGGGTCTAACGGATTGACATCTGCCCGACACGATGTTTTTCATAAATATTTAGTTGAAAAATATCCTGAAAGTTTTGATGCTGCTGTTCCTGAAGATCTAGTGTATTCTGGAAATGTAAAATTAACTGATGCCGTAGAAGATTCACCAATTGATGCTGGTAAATTAGTATTATCACCAACAAGAACGTATGCGCCAATTATTAAGAAAATATTAGAAAATCATACTTCAAAAGACATTCATGGAATGGTGCATTGCAGTGGAGGCGCCCAAACTAAAATTCTTCATTTTGTAGAAAATTTACATATTGTGAAAGACAATATGTTTAACATTCCACCTTTATTCAAATTAATTCAGGAGCAAAGTAAAACCGATTGGAAAGAAATGTACCAAGTTTTTAACTGTGGTCACAGAATGGAGATCTATGTATCTCCTGAAGTTGCAAATAGCATTATCGAAATATCTAAAGGTTTTAATGTAGATGCCAAAATTATTGGTAGGGTAGAAGCTTCTGAATCTAAAAAGTTAACCATTAAAAGTGAATACGGCGTTTTTGAATATTAAATAAGCCAGTGTTATAAAATTTAATAAATGCTTTTTATAAAGCATTTATTGTTGTGGAATAAAAAGTTAAGAATTTATTGTAATTTTGCAATCCAATAAAAAAAGTAGATGTTAGATAAGTTAAGAATAATAAAGCAACGATTTGATGAGGTTTCTGATTTAATTATTCAGCCTGATATTATTACAGATCAAAAACGCTACATTAAAATCAATAAAGAATACAAAGATTTAAGCTTGGTGATGGAAGTTGGGGATGCGTATAAAGTGTTACTAAATACTATTGAAGAAGCCAAAGAAATTATTGCGGACGGATCTGATGAGGAAATGACAGAAATGGCGAAGATGGAGTTGGAAGAAGCAAATAATAATATTCCGATATTGGAAGAGAAAATTAAGTTTATGTTGATTCCAAAAGATCCGGAAGATGCTAAAAACGTAATTGTTGAAATTAGAGCGGGTACAGGAGGTGATGAAGCAAGTATTTTTGCAGGTGATTTATATAGAATGTATACAAAATATTGCTCTGATAAAGGATGGAAAACAGAAGTAGAAGATATAAGTGATGGAACTTCTGGAGGATTTAAAGAAATTATTTTTAGTATTACAGGTACAGATGTATATGGTGATATGAAATTTGAATCAGGAGTACATCGTGT
>JADWMI010000080.1:7507-9300 GCA_015767395.1 Bacteroidota bacterium
AATAAGGAGAAAGCAATGAAAGTATTGCGTTCTCGTTTATATGAACAAGAATTAGAGAAAAAATTAGCTGCTGATTCAGCAAAAAGAAATTCATTGGTTGCCAGTGGAGACCGTTCAGCAAAAATTAGAACTTATAATTATCCTCAAGGAAGGGTTACAGAGCACAGAATCGGTTTGACTTTGTATGATTTATCAAATGTGATTAATGGCGATATTCATAGAATTGTTGAAGGATTAAAACTAGCCGAAAATACAGAGCGGTTGAAGGAGTTAGGAGAAGTATTATAAATAGCAACCAACATAATAAATTTAAAAGCAAGAATGTATCATTCTTGCTTTTTTTAGTTTTAGATATCAAAAATTACAGCTATTTAATTTAAAACAATCCATGTATATTTGCCGCTATCAAAAAAGTATATAATTAGTTGAATTATTCAGCTTAAAAAACCCAGAATAATGGTTACAGTAAACGATATTTCAGTGCAATTTGGAGGAACAACTTTGTTTGACAAAGTTTCATTTGCAATTAATGAAAATGATAAGATTGCCTTAATGGGTAAAAATGGGGCAGGAAAATCTACACTGTTAAAAATTATTGCAGGGGTTAGCAAACCTTCATCAGGAAGTATTTCGGTTCCAAAAGAAGCCAAGGTAGCATATTTGCCACAACATTTGCTTACAAAAGACGAGTCGACAGTGTTTGAAGAAACTTCAAAAGCATTTGGTGAGATTTCAGCTATGAAAGCTGAAATTGATAAAATTAATGAAGCATTAACCGTTAGAACTGATTACGAAAGTGCTGAATACATGAAATTGATTGAGCGCGTATCAGAATTAAGTGAAAAGTTTTATGCAATTGAAGAAATAAATTACGAAGCAGAAGTTGAAAAAGCATTAAAAGGACTGGGATTTGTGCGTGAAGATTTTAATCGATTGACTTCAGAATTTTCAGGTGGATGGCGAATGCGGATTGAATTGGCCAAAATATTATTGCAAAATCCTGATTTGATTTTATTGGATGAACCAACAAATCATATTGATATTGAAAGTGTTCAGTGGCTCGAAGATTTCTTAATCAATTCAGCCAAAGCAGTAATTGTTATTTCTCACGATAGAGCTTTTGTAGATAATATTACCAATAGAACCATTGAAGTTACTATGGGGAGGATTTACGACTATAAGGCAACGTATTCTAATTATTTAGAATTGCGTAAAGACCGACGAGTGCATCAACAAAAAGCATACGATGAGCAGCAAAAAATGGTTGCAGATAATATGGAGTTTATTGAACGTTTTAAGGGAACTTATTCTAAAACAAACCAGGTTCAATCTCGTGTTCGTATGCTGGAAAAAGTAAAATTAGTAGAAGTTGATGAATTAGATACATCGGCTTTAAGATTAAAATTCCCAGCTGCTCCAAGGAGTGGTCAATATCCAATTGTGGTGAACGAATTGTCCAAGAATTATGACGATCATGTGGTTTTTAGAAGTGCAAACTTGGTAATTGAACGTGGAGAAAAGGTCGCTTTTGTAGGGAAAAACGGAGAAGGAAAGTCAACCATGATTAAAGCAATTATGAGTGAAATTGATTTTGACGGAAAACTAGAAATAGGTCACAATGTAAAAATTGGATATTTTGCCCAAAACCAGGCAGCTTTGTTAGATGAAAGTTTGTCGGTTTTTGAAACCATTGATCAAATTGCTGTTGGCGATGTTAGAACCAAAATAAAGAATCTACTGGGTGCTTTTATGTTTGGAGGAGATGATATTACAAAAAAGGTAAAAGTGCTGTC
>JADWMI010000081.1:0-1412 GCA_015767395.1 Bacteroidota bacterium
ACTTCCTTTTTAACTTTCTTTCTAAAAATGAAATACAAAACAATTGCAATGATTACAAAAACAGGAATTAACCACCAAAACAAGTGTTTATAATCGTCAAAGACTTTAGGTTCTCTTTGAATTGCTTTAATAGGAAACATTCTTTGCTTGGTAGTATCTACTTTAACAGTTGCTACATTTAGCATCAAAGAATCTGTTAAAAACCTCTTATTGTTTATCAATACCTGTTGTTGTGGAATTACATAAACACCACTATCAAAACTGGTTAGCAAGTATTGTTTTTCCAAACTATTTTTTAAAGTATCTGTAGGTTTTACTTCAACAACTTCAACCTTTCCCAAGCTGTCTAATTGTAATTTTGGAAATACAACATTTTTGGTTTCGTCAACAACAATTTTAAATTGTATTTGTTCTCCAATTCTAATCAACGTAGTGTCAATTTGTATTGAAACTGGGTTTTCTTGCGAAAAACCAACAAAACCTATTAAAAATAATATATAAACAATCTGTTTCTTCATTTTTACTTTCTTCACTGCATTCAAATTAAACTACCGAGCGCCTTTGCGTTTAAAATATCCCAATAATTTTTTTACATAACTTTCATCAATTCTAGAACTGATAGTTCCAGCACCACTATGACTAAATGACTTTTCGAAATAATCAACCGATTTCAAATAGTGCGCAGTATATCCATTCCTCACTTTTTTTGAAGCGGTATTTACCAACATTGTATTCCCTGATTCAGCATCTAACATAGGTACCATTCCTAAATTAGGAATAGAAACATCATGCTTATCGTACACTCTAATTCCTGTTACATCGTGTTTTCTTCCAACAATTTTCAAGGTATGCTCATAGTGTGTGTCCATAAAATCAGAAAGCACAAAAACAATGGCTTTCTTTTTCATTACCTGCGATAAAAATTTTAAAGCATTATTTACACTCGTTTTTGAACTCTTAGGTTTGAATTCAATCAATTCTCTAATAATTCTTAACACATGACTTTTTCCTTTTTTAGGAGGAATAAACAGCTCTATTTCATCTGAAAATAACAACAAACCAACTTTATCATTATTTTGAGTCGCTGAAAAAGCCAATGTTGCACCTATTTCGGTAATTGTATCTCGTTTAAATTGCTGCGTAGTTCCAAATAATTCTGACCCACTTATATCAACCATTAACATCATGGTTAATTCACGTTCTTCTTCAAAAACCTTAATATAAGGCTCGTTGTAGCGTGCAGTAACATTCCAATCAATTGCTCTTACATCATCTCCATATTGGTACTGTCTCACTTCAGAAAAAGTCATACCACGCCCCTTGAACGAACTGTGATATTCGCCCGAAAATATATGATCAGACAAACGACGTGTCTTAATCTCAATTTTACGTACTTTTTTTAGTATTTCTTT
>JADWMI010000081.1:1512-3704 GCA_015767395.1 Bacteroidota bacterium
GGTACTTCTACTTGATTTACAATTTGGTTGATAATGTCTTCAGAAGTTACATCTTCGGCTTCAGCTTCATAAGTAATACCAATTCTGTGACGTAAAACATCATGCACAACTGCACGAACATCTTCAGGAATTACATAACCTCTTCGTTTAATAAATGCATAACATTTTGCTGCCATAGCCAAGTTAATACTTCCACGAGGCGAAGATCCAAAGCTTATCAATCCTTTTAAATCTGGTAAGTTATATTTTTCAGGGTAACGGGTTGCGAAAATAATATCAAGTATATATTTTTCAATTTTCTCGTCCATATATACTTCTTTAACTGCATTTCTTGCTCTAATAATCTGCTCGATTGAAGCAACAGCATTTACTTTTCCAAAAGTTCCATTTAAGTTGGCGCGCATAATTATTTGCTCCTCATCCATTTTTGGATAATCAATTACGGTTTTCAACATAAATCGATCGACTTGGGCTTCAGGTAACGGATATGTCCCTTCTTGCTCAACTGGGTTTTGTGTTGCCATTACTAAAAATGGTTCGTCTAACTTAAAAGTAGTATCACCAATAGTAATTTGACGTTCTTGCATAGCCTCTAATAAAGCCGATTGAACTTTTGCAGGCGCACGGTTAATCTCATCAGCCAATACAAAATTCGCGAAAATAGGTCCTTTTTTAATGGTAAAATCATTGTCTTTCACACTGTAAATCATAGTTCCAACAACATCCGCAGGTAATAAATCGGGTGTAAACTGAATTCTACTAAAATCACCGTGAACAGCTTTTGCCAAAGTATTAATAGCCAACGTTTTTGCCAAACCTGGCACACCTTCTAATAAAATATGACCATTTCCTAATAATCCAATAAGCAATCGTTCAACCATGTGCTTTTGACCAACAATTACTTTGTTCATCTCCATCATCAATAAATCAACAAATGCACTTTCTTTTTCTATTTTCTCATTGATAGCTCTAATGTCTACCGAATCGTTATTTTCAATCATTTTTTATGTTTTTAAACCTGGTGAATTTAACACGCTTTTTATCACTGTGCAAATAGCACAAATATTTTCTTAATCCTTGTTAAAAATTGGTTAAAATATGAAGTAATTAGTGATGTTTAATAAGATTTTAACATCATTTGCTCACCATCATAAACAGCGTAAGTAAAATAGCTAACCCAATCACCTGTATTAATGTATTTTGAGTTTTCTGAAATTGATATTTCCAATGGTAAATGTCTATGTCCAAACATAAAAAAATCGTAATGTTTTTCAATTAATTTCTTTTTACAATATAGTACCAACCACTCATTTTCTTCCCCCAAAAATTTTACATCTTCCTCTCCAGAAATGAGTTTATTTTTTACCGATAAATATTGCGCCAATGCAATGCCAATATCTGGATGTAACCATCTAAAAAACCACTTTGAAATTGGATTGGTAAACACCTTTTTCATGCGCTTATAGCCTTTATCTCCAGGGCCCAATCCATCTCCATGGCCAATTAAGAATGTTTTTTTATTGAAGGTAAACGCTTTGGGTTTGTGATATACAGGAATATTTAATTCTTTTTCAAAATAATCGCCCATCCAAAGATCATGGTTTCCTACAAAAAAATGTATTTGAACTCCACTGTCTTTTAACGCTGCCAATTTTCCTAAAACACGGATAAAACCCTTAGGAACTACTTTTTTATATTCAAACCAAAAATCGAATAAATCACCCAACAAAAACAACACTTCTGCATCATTTTTTATGGAGTCTAACCAGTTTACAAATTTTTGCTCTCGAATTTTACTTTTTTCAGCAGTAGGTGCACCAAAGTGTTGATCCGAAGCAAAATATATTTTCTTAGTTGTTGTCAAATTTTGACTATTGATTGTTAATTATAGGTTGTTCACTATTCTCTTCTAATTCCAATACTTTTAAAATCATATTGTCTTTGCTCTGCGTAACCATAAAATAACCAGTGTCATCAAATAAAGTACGAGCCATGAGCGCCTTAAAATAGTGTTTTAAATTTGATTTTGATTTTGGAGAAATGGGATGATTTAAATCCAACTGATCCAAATATTCGTTGAAAATTTTATTGTCGATATCAAAATTTTCAATAAAATCATTTAATTCCCAAACATTCATCTCATCTCTGTGGTTATCTACATATTCAAAAATAAATTCATTTAACCTTCCATA
>JADWMI010000081.1:3804-6360 GCA_015767395.1 Bacteroidota bacterium
ATTAATTTCCCATCTTCTAAAAATTCATCTATTATACTGTTGGCAATATGCATAAAACCACCAGGGTTTCCTCTTAAATCCAATACAATTGAAGTCATTCCTTCCAAAATTAATGCATCCAAACCATCTTTAAATTCATCATATGTTGTATGCGCAAATCTTTCCACTTTTATATAACCCAAAGTTGGCGTTATCATATTATATGCCGAAACACTTTTAATTGCAACCTCTCCTCTTATAATTGGAAAATCTATAACTTCATTAGATGAACGCCTATAAACAGTCACATTTACATTTGTCTCAGGTTCGCCTTTTAAAGACTTTAAGATGGCATCACTAATTTTTCGATCCGCTATTAGGGTTCCTTCTTCACCCTCCAAAACACCTGCTTTATTCAGCATGCTTTGGCCTACCAAACTATCACTATCTGCTAATATGATTCTATCTCCTGCTTTTATCCCAACTTTTTCACTTGGACCTCCTTTAATCACATTTGTGACTGTAATAGAATCTTTATGTCTTAAAAAAGCCACCCCAATTCCAACAAAAGATCCTTGCATCCTTTCGGTAACACGCTGCATCTCTTCTTTTGGAATATAAACAGAATGCGGATCTAATTTCTCCAACATATCTGTAATAACATTGTCTAACAAACTATCCGTGTCTACTTCATCTACATAATCGTATTGAATGTAATTTATAAGTCTTTTGATTTTAGCTTCATTGGTATTTGAACTAAACAGTACTGTTTTGCCTTTAAAGTTTAAATTACTACCAATAAAAACCCCCAAGGCTATTGCTAAACCAATAAATAAGGGGAAAAATATTTTTCTTTTCGTCATTTTATATCTTTCAAATAAGTTAACTCAACGCCCGCTTTTTCTAAAAATTCAAGTCCCGTTGTATCTTTATATTCATTTAAGTATACCACTCTTTTAATTCCTGATTGGTGGATTAATTTGCTGCACTCTTTACAAGGTGACAGCGTAATATACAACGTAGAATTTTCACAAGATTGTGTTGAGGCTGCCACTTTTAAAATCGCATTGGCTTCTGCATGTAAAACATACCACTTAGTAAATCCTTCTTCCTCACAACAATTTTCGAAGTTTGTTGGCGTACCGTTAAAACCATCAGAAATAATCATTCGGTCTTTTACAATTAAAGCACCAACTTTTTTGCGGTCGCAATACGACAATTTTGCCCATTCCAATGACATTCGCATATACGCTTCGTCGTATTTCAGTTGTTTTTTTTCTTTCATTTTTTAGTGTGATTACGAAAGTAATAAGATTCAAATAAATTGAACGTTAAAGTTTTACCAAAAATAGGTGTTTTTAAGCATCGGTAACACAATTCCTATAACTATAGATGAGATAATTAACACCCAGTCTCTTTTTGAAAAACGGAAAATCTTTTGGAAAACAAATCCTAAAAATAAAATGACAATTACAATAATAATTTGAGCAATTTCTATACCAAGGGCAAATTCCAGTAACGAAATAAATTTTGTGCTCGAATTTCCAACAAGCATTCTAAAATATCCAGAAAACCCAAGGCCATGAATCAATCCAAAAAAGAGTGCAAAAAATAAATTCGTATTTGTTTTGGCCTGTTTGGCTGTATTTCCAGCATAAAAAATATTGACCAAGGCTGTGATTAATATGGTAACTGGTATTAAAAACTCTATCCACTCAGTGCTAACCGAAACAACTTTATAAGCCGCCAATACAAGTGTAATGGTGTGACCAATGGTAAATAATGAAATTAACCACAATATACTCTTCCAGTTTTTAAAATCGTAAACAACTGCTAATGCAATTAAAAAAAGTACGTGGTCGTAAGCATTCCAGTCTAATACGTGAAAAAGACCTTCTTTTAAAAAAAACATAAAATTATCCATGGGGTTTTATTTTTTGGTTCCCCAAATATAGAAAAAATGTTCCCTTTGAAATATTACTTAAACCAATTATTTACAATATCAATTTCAACTGGTTTTGCCGTTTTATGGATGAATTCATTTTTAGCAGCATTGTATTCATAATCCTTCGCCCATTCTTCATGGTTTTCGGCTACTTGTTTAATGCTCTCACAAACCTGTAATATTTCTGCATTGGTAATTGTTGGATGAATTGACATACGAATCCATCCCGGACGTTCAATCATACAGCCCTCAACAATCTTTTTTTCAATACTTTTCGAGGTTTGCTGATCAACATGCAATAGAAAATGTCCGTAAGTCCCCGCGCAAGAACAACCTCCACGTGTTTGAACTCCAAATCTGTCGTTTAACAATTTCACTATTAAATTATAATGAGCATCATTGATATAAAATGAAAAAACGCCTAATCTATTTGTCTGTTGACTGGCTAATATATTAAGATTTGGAATTTTTAAAAGTTTCTCAAAAACAATTTTATTAATTTCATGCTCTCTTTTCAACATCTTTTCAATTCCCATCTTTTCTTTCAACTGAATAGCCAAAGCTATTTTAATTGATTGTAAAAAACCAGGTGTTCCACCATCTTCTCGTGTCTCAATATCATCAATATAATC
>JADWMI010000081.1:6460-7814 GCA_015767395.1 Bacteroidota bacterium
GACTCAAAATAATGATCAACACCCACAATATTATTTCTGAATTGTTGAAAATAATTTTCCAAATCAGACATGTTGCTTTCAGAATCAGCTACTTGTTTTGTAGTTTTTTCTTTTGAAAATATTTTAGATAAAAAACTCATTTTAAAGAATAGGTTTAGTCGTTTTAAAAAAAGATTCACACTAATTTATAAAATTTGTGTGAATCTTTCTTAAAAAATATTTCTAATAATTAATTATATTTTTAAGTCGTCAAACAACACTTTTAAGTCATCAGAAGATGGTCTTGGCGCATTGGCAGAAACAATGTTTCCTTTTGGATCAATTAAGATAAAACGCGGGATTCCGTTAATTTTATACCCTTGAACAAAATCAGATTGCCAGTCTTTATTAGCGTACAATTGTATTCCTCCTAATTCTTTGTCTGCCACCATTTGCTTCCATGCTTCATGATCTTTTTCCTTATCAACAGATATACTTACAAACTCAATATTTTTTCCGTGGTACGCTTTTTCAACTTCTTGTAAAAATGGAATTTCTCTTTTACAAGGTCCACACCAAGTTGCCCAAACATCAACATAAACATATTTACCTTTAAGATCATCTAAAGAAGTTGTTCCTCCTTTATAATTTTCATAATCAGCAAATTTTGGTGAAGCCATTCCTTTAGCTAAATTTTTAGCCATATATTGTTGTTTATCGTAATCTTTTACAATGTATTGTGTTAAGCCTTCAATTCCTTTTGTTTCTTGAGCAACAAACAATGAATCTGTATATTTTGTTTCATTCAGTAAGTTCTCAAAACTTACTTTAACTTCTGCAACTTTCGCTTCAAAAGCAGGCTTTTCTAATAAAAATAGCTCTTTATCATCAAGTACCTTTTCTTGTAAAAGCCCTTTGGCTACTAAATAGTTGTTTGGCTCAGCACCGTTTCCTGTGTATTTCAAAGTTTCATCAAATTCCTTTGTATCTACAGTAATATTTAAGTCGTAACCATTTTTTAAATATACGCTGGCTTGTTCTGCTCCATCAAATAAAACATAACTACCATCTTCGACTTTTAATGTATCAGAAAAGGTTCCGTCTTCAGCAACTTTTATCGTTTTTAAAATACTTCTTTGGGCAACAATTAACGAATCAGAGTTTGGATTTGTAATTGTTCCTGATAAAGTAACATAATCTTTTGGAGCCTCTTCTTTACAAGCAAACACTACTAAAGCAAGACTAAATACATAAATTAATTTTTTCATTTTATATTATTTTTTAAAGTTTGAGATTCCTTCTTTTAACCACTCATGATATTCGTCAACATCAGGTGTATAAGCCGCTGGTTCGTTTAAATTTTCTTCGTTTAAAT